>JARFPV010000096.1 GCA_029288115.1 Akkermansiaceae bacterium
GAAGGTGATTTCGATGGCACTACCATTGACCTTATGGGATTTGTAGAGTGGGCCTGAGACGACGACGTCTTTCTTGCCGTAGTCCTGGTTGAGTGCCCAGCGTGCGAGGCGTTTGCCGACATCTTTTTTGTTTTGTGGATGGATATCGGTCGGGTGTCCGATGTCGTTGATGGTGGCCATGCCGGTGTGGCCGGTTTTCGAGTTGCTGTCGTTGATGAGTCGGCGCATTTCGTCTTGGACCATCACCCAGTCGGGGCTGTTTTTGCCGCCGCGGGTGAAGTTAGCGAGTTGGACGTAGTAGAATGAGAGATTGGAGTCCCAGCGTTTGCGCCAGTCTTGGATCAGGCATTCGAGGAGTTCGCCGTAGTTCATTGCCTGATCACTGCGCGCATTGGATTCTCCTTGGTACCAGATGGCACCGCGTGCGCCGTAGCCGGCGAGGGGTGCGATCATGCCGTTGTAGATGGCGGAGGGCATGCTGGAATTGAGTGCCGGGTGTTGTGGTTTTCTTGGGTGGCGTGGACGGCGGCCTTTTTTCTCTTGTTGCCATTTGGCATTGGCAGCTTTCCATTTCTTCAGCGCAGCTTCGTACTGGGCTTGAGCTTTTTTCGGGTCGTAGTTTTTGATGGCGGCGGCCTTGTGGTCGAGCATGGCCTTGGCTTCGGGGCAGGCTTTCAGGGCTTCGTCGCTGACGAATGCCTGGACGGGTTTACCGCCCCACGAGCATTCGATGATGCCGACCGGGACCTTGAGTTCTTTGCGCAGTGCCTTGGCGAATTCGTAACCGACGGCGGTGAAGTTGCCTGTGTTTTCCGGTTGGGTGGGTTTCCAGGTGCCTGCGAAGTCGGTGGCGGGAGATTCGGCGGTGATGTTGCCTGATAGGTAGATGCGCAGCAGGTTGTCATTGTCGGTGGCGATGGAGTCTTTGCTGGTGGTTTGGGAGACCCTCCATTCCATGTTTGACTGGCCGCTGGCGAGCCAGACTTCGCCGACGAGCACGTCGTTGATTTGTTTTTGATCGGATCCTGCGGTGATGGTGAGTGGGGCTCCCTTTTGGGATGCCTTCAGGCCTTTCAGGGTGATGTTCCATGCTCCGCCCTTATCGGCTTTGGCGCTGGCGGATTGTCCGGCGAAGGTGATTTTCACCTCCGCGTTAGCGTTTGCGGTGCCCCAGATTTTGGCTCCGGTTTTTTGTTGCAGGACCATGCCGTCGGAGAAGAATGCGGGGGTCGTGATTTCTGCGGTAGCGAGTGATGTCAGGCCGATGAGCAGGCTACTGGTCCAGAGGGATGGTTTCATGGTGTGCATAGTGAGAATGATGGATTGGAATAAGATAATAAGCTGGGAGAGGGTGAATTCTTTCTAGGGATGTGGCAAAACTATTGTTGTTGGCAGGCCTTGAGGGTCTTTTGCAGTTCAGCGACACGTTCCGGGTGTTTGTCTGCGACGTCGGTGGTTTCTTTTGGGTCGGATGCGAGGTTGTAGAGCTTGGTGTTCTCTACGAGTTTCCATGGTCCTTTGCGGATGGCGAAGCGGCCCCGGTAGTCGTGGTTGACGACGCAGGGTCGGTTCGGCAGGGATTTCTTTTCTCCTGTGATGAGTGACAGGATGCTGGTGCTGTCTTCGGCGCTGTTGTTCGGGAGTTTGGCACCGAGGATATCGGCTACGGTGGCCATGAAGTCGTTCATGCAGACGACGTCATCGCAGCGGCTTCCTGCCGGGGTCTTGCCAGGCCAACGGACGACGAAGGGAACGCGGTGGCCGCCTTCGTGGATTTGGGCTTTGTGGCCTTTGAAGTGGTTGTGCAGATCCACGCCGTGTTTTTCC
>JARFPV010000211.1 GCA_029288115.1 Akkermansiaceae bacterium
CACCTGGACAATGTCCTCCCTCGATGGACAAAAAAAGAACGGCTTCCTCATTCTCGCCAGTGACGACCAGGCATCCTCCGCCATTGTTGCCGGCTCATGGATCGCCGCCACCCAAATCACGCTATTTGAAAATCAAGCCGACTGGACAAAAGCACCCACCAAAACATGCGCCATCAAAGGCGATACCTCATGCGACCTAACCATCGACCTCGATACCCGTACTGCCACTCTGAAAATCAATAACACAGCCATAACAACCTCCTTCAGTGAGTCTTTCACCAGTATCAGTCACCTAGGATTTGGCTGCCATCATTCGACGACGAAGTTCTCTTCACCCACTCAAAAACCATGATCCGCTCAATCATAGTTCTTACTTCTCTTGGCCGCCGAAGCTTCAGCGCAGGCGGAAGCTTCGGCGTCTTCTGCTGTCTCGCCACCTCAATCCAGGCCGAAACGATTCAATTGTGGCCCGACAAAGTCCCCGGCTTCCCCGACGACTACGCCCACAAAGCTCACGTCGTCGTCGACCCCATGCGCGTCTCCGACACTAGCCGCGCCACCATGCGGGTATTCCCCGCCAACCCAAAAACCGCCACCGGCCACGCACTCGCCATCTTCCCCGGCGGCGGCTACAGCATCCTCGCCCACAAACACGAAGGCGAGGACGTCGCCAAATTTTTCGCCAGCAAAGGCATCACCTGCTTCGTCGTCTACTACCGCGTCACCCGTAAAGGCGAAGAACTAGGATACCGATTCCCCGGCCCACTGCTAGACGCCCGACAAGCCCTCCGACACATCCGCAAAAATGCTACAACCTACAAAATCGACCGCAACAAAGTCGGCGTGCTCGGCTTCTCCGCCGGCGGCCACCTCGCCAGCATGTGCGCCACCCGCTATGCCGACAAATTGAAAGGCGACCCAGTATCAGACGTCTCCGTCCGACCCGACTTCGCCGCCATGATCTACCCCGTCATCAGCATGCTCGCCGACTACTCACACACCGGATCACGCAACAAACTCCTCGGCAAAGAAACAAGCAAACAACAACGCGTCGCCGCCTCCGCCGAATACCGCGTCACCTCCGACACCCCGCCACTCTTCCTCGCCCACAACCAGTTCGACGGAGTAAGCTCACACAACAGCACCATGCTCGCCCAGGCCGCTACCAAAATGAAAGTCCCCTGCGAACTCCACCTCTACCCACAAGGCGGCCACGGGTTCGGCATGGGCGTCAAAGGCAAACACCTCGCCGCCAACTGGCCCACCCTCCTCGAACAATTTATCAAACGCATCCCAACCAAAAAATAGCATCCCACCATGAAACGCTACATCCTCGCTCTTCTATCTTGTATCTTCCATCTTCCATCTTCGGCGGCTGAGAAGCAGCCGAACATAGTAATCATCATCACCGACGACCAAGGCTACGGCGACCTCAGCTGCCACGGAAACCCCATCCTTAAAACCCCAAACCTCGACGTCCTGCACAGCGAGTCCGTCCGCCTAACCGACTACCACGTCGCACCCACCTGCTCACCAACCCGCGCCGCCCTGCTCACCGGCCACTGGACGAACCGCACCGGCGTCTGGCACACCATCATGGGCCGATCCATGCTGCGCAAAAATGAGGTGACCATCGGAAAAATCTTCAAAGACGCAGGCTACGCCACCGGCATGTTCGGAAAATGGCACCTCGGCGATAACTACCCCTACCGACCCGAAGACCGCGGATTCACCGAAGTCCTGCGCCACGGCGGTGGCGGCGTCGGCCAGACACCCGACTACTGGGACAACGCCTACTTCGACGGCTCCTACTGGCACAACGGCAAGCCCACCCCGGTCAAAGGATTCTGCACCGATGTCTTTTTCGACTACGCCACCCGCTTCATCAAGGCGCAGAAAAAAGCCGGCAAACCATTCCTCGCCTACATCTCCACCAACGCCCCACACGGCCCGATGCACGCACCACCTAGGTACACCAAACCCTACCTGAACCTGAAGGAAACCGGAAAAGGCCGCAGCTCACTCGGTCGCGCCCACTTCTACGGCATGATCGCCAATATCGATGACAACGTCGGTAAACTCCGCACGTTTCTCGATCACGAAGGACTGGCAGAGAACACCATCTTCATCTTCACCACCGACAACGGCACCGCCGCAGGCGCCCAGGTCTTTAACGCCGGCATGCGCGGACAAAAAGGCAGCGAGTACGACGGCGGACACCGCGTCCCATTCTTCGCCCACTGGCCAAAGGGCAAACTCACCGGAGGACGTGATGTAGAACCGATTACCGCCCACGTCGATATCGTCCCCACACTGATGGACTTCTGCGGCATCGCTACACCGAAGGGCCTTAAGTTCGACGGCGTCAGCATCCGACCCCTCCTCGAAAACACCGCGAAAAACTGGCCCGATCGCATCCTCGTCACAGATTCACAACGCGTCAAAGACCCGATCAAATTGCGCAAAAGCGCGGTCATGACCAGCCAGTGGCGACTCAATAACGGCAAGGAACTCTACGACATCAAACAAGACCCAGGCCAAAAGAATAACGTCGCCGCAAAGCACCCGGAAGTCGTTGCCCGACTCACCAAGTTTTACGACACCTGGTGGGATGAGCTCCTCCCCACCTTCAAACAAGACACCGCCATCTACCTCGGCCACCCAGCCGAAAACCCAGCCCGACTCACATCACACGACTGGATCACGACCAAATCAACGCCCTGGAACCAACGCCACATCCGCACCGCTACCACCGGCGATGGCATGGTCGGATTCTGGAACGTCAAAGTGGTCGAAGACGGCATCTACGAATTCCGCCTGCGCCGCTGGCCCCAGGAAATCGACCAGCCGCTCAACGCCGCCATCCCAGCCGGCAAAGACGTCCCAGGCAACAAAGCCTACCGTGCAGTCCCAGGACAAAAAATCGAACCCATCAAAGCCACCCTTCAGATCGGCGACAAACAACACGTAACCAAAATCAACCCCGGCGATAAGGAAGCCGTCTTCACCCTCAAACTCAAAGCAGGCAAAACCCGCCTAACAACCCTCTTCCACACCGACGACAACAAAACCTACGGCGCCTACTTCGTCTACGTGCTCAAAAAATAATCACCCACCATGAAAGCCCCACTCGCCTGTCTTCTGTCTTGTATCTTGTATCTTCCATCTTTGGAGGCTGCAGAACAGCCGCCAAACATCGTCTTCATCCTCGCCGATGACATGAGCTTCGATTCCGTTTCCGCCAACAACCCAAAAATTGGAAACATGAAAACCCCCCACATCGATAAGCTCATCTCCCAAGGCATGAACTTCACCGATGCCCACTCGGGATCCTCCGTCTGCACCCCGACCCGATTCGGCCTCCTAACAGGACGCTACTGCTGGCGCACCAAACTTAAAAAAGAAGTCCTCTGGTCCTGGGGTGCCCCACTCATCGAAAAAGATCGCCTCACCGTCGCTGAACTCCTGCAACAGAACGGATACGCCACCGGCCAGGTCGGTAAGTGGCCCCTCGGCATGGACTGGCGCGATAAAGACGGCAAGATAGTTAACGACGTGCTCGAGATCACCGACGCCCACTTCAAAAAAGGCGACGCCGCAAAACGCGTCGAAGCCGTGGAAAAGGCAATCGATTTCACCCAACCCATCACCGGCGGTCCTACCGACCACGGGTTCGACTACTACTGGGGTGTCGATGTCCCCAACTTCCCACCCTACCTATGGATCAAAAATGATAAACTTCAAGGCATTCCAACCGTTCCCAAACCGAAAGACATGTTCGGCTCCCCCGGCCCGATGCTACCCGGCTGGAAACTCGAGGAAATCCTCCCAACACTCTCACAAAAATCCTGCGAATGGATCACCCAGCAAAGCAAAACCAAAAAGCCCTTCTTCCTCTACGTCCCGCTGACATCCCCACACACCCCCATCGCAACCAGCGAAAAGTTCCGCGGTAAAAGTGGCATCAGCAACTACGCCGACTTCGTTATCGAGACCGATGCCGTGGTAGGCGACATCATGGCGGCTCTCGACAAGTCAGGTGCCGCCGACAACACACTGGTCATCTTCAGCACCGACAACGGCACCGCGCACGCCGCCAACTTCAAGGAGCTGGAAAAACACGGCGTGGATCTGCAC
>JARFPV010000223.1 GCA_029288115.1 Akkermansiaceae bacterium
CTTTCCATCCGCATCACGGTCTTCGCCCCAGGGCATGTTGTCCTCGTATTTAACGCCTGTCCTACGTCCTTTTTCGACGTGCTCGGAATAGACTTTAGGCTTTTCCGTGGCAGCGAAGTCTTTGTTTAGTTTTCCTAACACCCCGATAATTTTTGCAGCGTTACTTGCCAGTGGCAATTCGGCAATAGCCTTCCCTTTTTGCCCGAACTCATCGGCACGGATGATGAAAATACCGGTCTTGTTCCGGTCACCCTCAATCACCTTGCTCCATTTCGCATCCGGGGTATCGGCAAAATCATAGTGATAACGACCCACGGCATCCGGATGATTCGCCACCTGCTGGATGGTTTTCCGAATAGCATCGCGGTGCTTTTTGGCCGCCACAGAAAACACCAACAGACGTTGATCACCTGACGCAATGTTGAGTGCCTGCTTGAAGCTATGGAAGTCGGGCACAACGGCACCGACACCACCTGCCTCGGCCGGATACCTCTTGGCGATCCGCTCCATGTTTTGAAGCGTCGCATCATTGTCTGTGGGATCGCCGCCTCGCCCGAGACCGAACCCCATCTGCGGACTCCGCCCTGTGCCGGATAGGCGTTTTTTCCCATCGGGTGCCAGGATACAGAAGGCGGTGTTTTCAAACCTGCCATTGAGAAACTCACGCACCATATCCTGATGCTCCTTGCTTTCGAACGACTCCAGCCGCACACAGACAAATTTCCGTGAAACATCAATAAACTCCCTGGTCGCGAACAAACTGTTCTGCGTCTTGGCATAACCCGGTCAGAACACACCTGAAATACCATTGCACTGCGCCGCCGCAGCCATAAAGAAAATCGGCCGCTGGCTCCGCTTCGCCTCGGCCAGTGCCGTGTCCCAAGTGGTGTACCAAACAATGCCGGGCGAGCCAATCGCCTGAGTGCTGGCACCAATATCAACCGGACGCGGACCCTGCGCACCCACTGGCAACATCATCGCAGCCACCATCGCGGTAAGTAATGTCATTTTCATTGCATGGGAGTAAACTCAACGATCATGAGTAAGTCTCGCACCAAACTGTTAAGTTTCTGTAAATCCGCAGATACCCTTCGATTCTTGTGTCTTGATTCTTGTCTCTTTCCCTGCAATCAGCATACTCGCTGGCATGTCAGGAAACACTCGATCCGTTTGCCTACTTTCTCTTCTTGCTACACTCCTCGCCGTGTTACTCTCGAGCTGCGGCAGCAGTGGTGGTTTCGTCTCAGAAAACCGGACAAACCGGGGCTACAATCCTGGCGTGGGGCCGTTCGATAGCCGGGGCAACTACGTTGAGCGCTGGGCAGACGATAAGAGCAAAGGCCGCTGGTGGCGCAAAGGCTCCGTCAGAGGTGACAGCAGCGTGGCATCCACCCAGCCCACCCCACCGGTGGTGGCAGCCAATACCACACCTACTCCTGCGCCACCATCAACCGGCACCCGGCCCACCCCACCGGTTGGCCCCGTCGCAGCAGTCACTCCTCGCCCAAAACCCAAACCGACCGTCAAGGTTACGCCCAAACGCAAGTCTCCAATCCGCCACACAGTGAAAAAAGGCGACACTCTCTGGGCGCTTTCACGGAAATATAAAACCACCGTGACCGCTATCCAGCGTGCCAACGGCCTGAAAGGCACCAACCTGAAAATTGGTCGCCGCCTGCTGATCCCCAGGTATTAGGTTCCAAAAACAGTCAACAGTTGACTAATCGCGCCATCTCTGAATACTGTTCTTGTGAACATGTATTTAAGCGATGAGCCTCACCGCACTATTTGTCGATTTTGATGCCTACTTTGCCTCCGCAGAGCAGCATATGCAGCCGTGTCTCCGGGGAGTTCCTGTCGGAGTGGCACCTATTTTGGCGGAAACCTCCTGCTGCATTGCAGCAAGCTACGAGGCGAAGGCACATGGTATCAAAACCGGCACCCGGGTGAGTGACGCACGGGTGTTATGCCCGGACATCCGGATCGTCGAGGCACAGCCTGCGAAGTACGTGGAGCTACACCACCAGCTGGTGGCTGCGGTGGAATCGTGTATCCACGTTGAAGCCGTGCTGTCCATCGATGAGATGTGGTGCTGGCTTCCCTACAACCTGCGCGAACCTGAGACGGTGAAAAAAATTGGCCGCAATATCAAGCGGGCCATCCACGATCAGGTAAGCCCGTGGATCAACGGCTCGGTAGGTGCAGCACCTAACAAGTGGCTTGCCAAAATGGCATCAAAGATGCGTAAACCGGACGGGTTGCTCATCATTAATCACGATGACCTTCCGGAAATACTCTACGATCTTGAACTGCGTGACATGCATGGCGTGGGACGCGGCATGGAACTGCGCCTGCACGCCCACGGCATCCATGACGTACGCACACTTTGTAACGCGACCCGGCAACAGCTTCACACGGCCTGGGGCGGTATCGAAGGCGACCGACTCTGGTTCCAGCTACGCGGCAAGGAGGTCCCGGAGGCGGCAACCATGCGCCGGAGCATCGGCCACAGCCATGTGTTACCGCCGGAAAAACGTCACCCCGACGGGGCCTTGCCGGTACTGCACAAACTCACCCAGAAGGCGGCGCAGAGGTTGCGTAGTCATGGAATGTTGACGCGCAGCTACTACCTCTCGCTTTCCTACCTCCGTGGAGGCAAATGGAAAGATGAAATAATGTTAGAAGCCACCGACGACTCTCTGGTGCTCGCTCGCGCTGCCGGCCACCTCTGGAAACAACGCCCGCACCACGCCGAGCATCTGCTCAAGGTGTCCATGGTGTTAGGCCGCCTCGCCCACACCGGCAACTACACCCCTCCCCTGTTTTCCGAAGGTGCATCACCATCACAGAAGTCTGAGAAAAAACTCCATGATCTAAACACCTCCATGGACAAGCTGGTGCAGAAGTTCGGCAGGCAATCAATTTACCTCGGCGG
>JARFPV010000230.1 GCA_029288115.1 Akkermansiaceae bacterium
TTGGCAGTGCGCACATGACCAAACCACAACAGACGTTTCCTGTCTCAGTCAGCCGGCGTGCGGGCACCCTTGCACTTGTTTTATTTTTTGCACTGTTGGCAGGTTTGCCGATTTGGGCCAGCCAGACATCAAATCAAGACGTGGCCCTCCTCGACTCGTTTTATCGCTCCGGCGCGTTGGTGTTTGGCGGCGGTCATGTGGTGCTTCCTCTTTTGGAAACGAGCACCGTGGATCCTGGATTGGTAGAAAAAGAGACTTTTCTAGCAGGTTATGGTGCTGCACAGGCAGTGCCGGGTCCGCTGTTCACCTTTGGTAGTTTCCTCGGTACAGACATGAAACTCTTTGGCAGCGCCTGGCTTGGCGGGGCCGTAGGAACAGTCGCTATATTTCTACCCGGCATGGTGCTACTCGCGGGTGGGTTGCCGGTATGGAACCGGCTTAAACATTTCGCCTGGGCACGGGCTGGCGTGAAGGGAGCGAATGCTACCGTGGTCGGTGTGCTCGGAGCGGCATTGTTCGGAATGCTGAGAAGCGAGAGTATTCAAGGGGTGGGTGATGCCGCAGGTATCGTGCTGCTCGCCTTGGCGATCTATTTCAAGTGGCTACCCGTCTGGGCACTTGTCATCATCGCCGCTGTGATTGGTGGTCTGGTTTTTTAACCCGAACACAACTCAACCGCGCGGGGCAGGAACTCAAATGGGTCGTCCGTTGTTGGTACGTATTCCTGCCCGATGTATCCATCAAATCCGGTGTCGGCAATGGCACTTGAGATTGCGGCGTAGTTCAGTTCCTGGGTTTTATCGAATTCATTCCGACCCGGCACGCCGGCCGTGTGGTAGTGTGAGATGTACTGGTGGTTGTCCCGGATGGTGCGGATGACATCTCCTTCCATGATCTGCATGTGGTAAATATCGTAGAGCAGCTTAAAATGATCCGATCCCAATTTTTCGCACAAGGCAACTCCCCATGCGGTGTGATCGCACTGGTAGTCGGGGTGATCCACCTTGGAGTTGAGCAGTTCCATGACCAGCGTGACGTCATGTTTCTCCGCCAGGGGAATCAGTGGAGCGAGTCCAACGGCGCAGTTCTCCAATCCTGCCTCGTCCGATAGCCCGTCCCTGTTTCCAGAAAAGCAGATCACTTGCTTTACTCCGAGGTCTGCGGCTGCCGGGATTAGTTTCTCGTATATTTCATGCAACGCCAGGTGATGAGATGGTTGGTTAAAGCATTGTTCAATCGAGCCAACACCATTTTCGTCGGGGTGTGCGGCAGTGACAGAGCATGCGATCCCATTTTCTTGTGCGATGGGAATTTCTTCGAGCGACAGCAGGTCGAGTCCAGAGATGCCAAGCTCGTGGCATTTTTGGCAAAGATCGGGTAGAGGAGTGGAGCCAAAGCACCAGCGAGAGACGGAATGTTTGATCATGGGGATTTGATATCAGAGTAACAATCTGGGGTGAACGCTAAAATTCTGAAACGAATACGCAACTTTCCATCGCTTCCGTGGTTGCATATCAGGTAATTACACACAAACATTCATATCATGAACACAGCTATCATTGCCCCCGTAGCCGCTCTTGTCATTGGCGGAGCCGCAGGATTCATCGCAGGACAAAAATCCGCGCTAGAACCTAGTTCTGATCAAGTCGCCGAGGATAACCGAGGAGCCCGCCGCAGCGCTGCGGGATCATCATCATCTGACCGATCGGGAGGCCGTTCCTCCGTCCCTCGAGTCAAGACCGCCAAAGAGGCGATGGAATTACCGGGGCAAAATAACCGCCTCCAGGCATTGATGGACTACTACGCAGGGCTCGATCCCTCGCAATTCGAGGAAGAGGCGAAAAAACTGGAAGACCTTCCCTGGAGCGAGCGTATCATGGTGGGATACCTTCTTTTTGCCCGTTGGGGTGAGGAGGATCCGACAGCAGCCATGGATTACACCAAAAGCATGGGATTTGCTGGCATGTTTGTGCGCGGCACGGTGATGCAGAGCTGGGCATCCAAATATCCTCAGGATGCCGCAGCATACTACAAAGCGAATCCAAACGAATTCCGTATGGGCGGAATGATGGGTGGACGCGGTGGACGCGGCGGTGGCTCAATCGCTCAGATCATCGCCACAGAATGGGCCCGTCAGGATAGTGCTGGAGCCATGGCGTGGGCTCAGTCGCTCGAAGGTCGC
>JARFPV010000241.1 GCA_029288115.1 Akkermansiaceae bacterium
ATCACCTACGGTCGTCCGAGAAACTGGCGCTCATTACCCGCTCACGCGCTTTTGCTTGATCACATAGAGGAATGTGCAGTCAATGCGAACCACCCCAGGGATCATACCATAGATGTGGTCCAGTTAGACAGTTTCCACACCTAGGTTCTTGAGTGGTGCCATCTGAAAGTCGGGGTTAATAGCTATGGCAAATTCATCACCTTCGTAATCGGCTACCACGGGTTCCTTGGCCTCACCAATATCCTTGGAATTGGCCTGCACATCGATATTGCCCTTACTGAAGGTCAGTTTGACGGAGTTTGAACTTTCTGAGGTAAGCAGAGACACACGGCGCACGGTATTGAGGAACTCCTCACGATTGATCGTGACGCGCTCCTTACGCTCACCGGGAATGACCTGCTTGTAATTCGGGTAATTACCTTCGATGAGCTTACTGACGATGATACTATCGCCAACCTCGAAGCTGATCTGGTTACCGCTCAGACGCACAACCGCGTCACCTTCGCTACCGAGCATACGCTGGAGCTCGTTGATGGCCTTTGAAGGAATGATGATATCGGTTTCGTGACTGGCAGGAAACTCAAGATCATTCTCGATCATCGCAAGACGACGACCGTCGGTCGCAACAAATGTCATTTTCCCTTCCTTGAAGGAAACGTAAATACCGTTCAGCACGTAGCGGGTCTCATCCGAGGAGATCGCATAGGATGTTTTCTTGATCGCATCATGCAACACCTCTTGGCCAATCTTGAACTCAGTGGCATCCTCGAATTTAGGAAGTGGTGGAAACTCATCCTCACCCAGGCCGATGATCTTGAAAAAACTGGGACCCGACTTGATGCTGGCGTGATTTTTGGAGTCCACTGAAACCTCCACCTCGCTGGCAGGAAGTTCACGGATGATGCTGACCAGACGCTTGACGGGCAACGTGGTTGAGCCCTCTTTGTCGATACTCGCCTCAACACTACCGCTGACACCCACATCCAGATCCGTGGTGGTGAGTTTGAGTTTTCCATTGGCGGCCTCGATAAGCACGTTGGAAAGAATGGGCAATGTTGCACGGGTACTGACCACGTGCTGAACCTGATTAAGACCCTCTAGGAGTGCTTCCTTGCTGATCGTGAATTTCATATGGGAATAGTGTGTTTTTGGGGTAACTGGGTGATGATCGAATCACGGAGAATTACGTATCCGTTTTTCGGGCTTCTGATGCGGCGACTTTGGAGCATTCTCGCTCCAAGGCAAGCACTCTTTAACAAATCCTGAGCATTTTTCAATGCCTGATTATGTCCACTTTTCCTGCCTCACACTTGCTGCAGCCTAATATTGGGAAGCCCCTCCTATTTTCGCTGCAATATTGTAGTGATCATATCCACCGATTCCCTCACCTGTGGTTCACACTCCATGCGCTGCTGCACTTTTCTAACCGCATAAATAACCGTGCCATGATCACGGCCACCAAATGCCTCACCAATCTCCATCAATGAGCATGGAGTCAGTTTTCTACTCAAATACATCGCGATCTGGCGTGGGAAAGCAATATTTGAAGGTCTGCGACGACTGGTCATGTCCGCAATCCGCAAGTCAAAGTATTCAGTGACGGTCTTCTGGATATTATCGATGTTGACACGTTTTTTCCCCTCTTGCTGGAGAATGTCTTTAAGCAGATACTCTGCACGCTCTACGGTGATTTGCTCGGTGCCTAGCGAAGCAAAAGTCGCAATCCTTACCAATGCGCCTTCCAGCCTTCTCACATTGCTCTGGATGCGCTCGGCAATCATTTCCAGGATATCGGCATTTAACTTAACATCCCACTCATCCATTTTTCTGCGCAAGATCGCCATGCGCGTTTCAATTCCAGGAGGCTGCAGTTCCACCGTCAGTCCGCATTCGAATCGAGAAATGAGACGTGGCTCAATGTTGGTAATCTCGGATGCAGGACGGTCTGAGGTAAGGACAATCTGACTCTGAAGGTCGAGAAGCTCATTGAATGTATGGAAAAACTCCTCCTGCGAACGCTCCTTACCACCGAGAAACTGGACATCGTCAATCAGCAGAATGTCCGCACGGCGGTATTTTCTGCGAAATCGCTCCAGGGATCCTTTCCGAACCGTATCGATGAACTCGTTGATGAATTTTTCGCAAGTGAGGTAGACCACACGTGCTCCAGGCTTGTTAAGCATCAGCTTTTGCCCAATCGCCTGCATCAGGTGCGTTTTACCCAGTCCAGAGCCACCGTGAATGAAAAGCGGATTGTAGATCGCCTCATCTGAGTTCGCCACAGCCATGCAAGCCGCGTGGGCAAACTCGTTGTTTTGACCCACGACAAAACGATCAAAATTGAATTGTGGATTTAGCCCTGCTTTTTTCAGCCGCTTGCGCGTGGAATCAGGATTATCCACCGACGGTGTCGAAAAATCATTGGCATGCAGCTCGAATTCATCCTGCGCTGAGCCATTTTGAGTTTGGGTGCCGACCGTGGCGTTTTCAGAGTCGACATGACCGTTGGCATTGGCGCTGTCCTCAGCAGCCGACTCGGCGAGATTTTCATCAACGACAATACGCATTTTTAGAGGCATATTTGAAACGGACGCGAGTGCCGTTTGCACTTCCGGCATGTAGTTCGTTTCGATCCAAACTTGATGGATATCACTCGGCACAACAAGTGATGCTTCAGTCTCATTGATGTCAGAAATTTTGGCGTGTTCAAACCAGCGGGCATAGGCGTCATCACTCACAAGTTTTTTCAACTCGTTAGAAACGCTTTCCTCAAAAATAACCGTGTCGATTTTGTTGATTCCTCCTCCTGCTTCAGCTGCATGAATGTTAGGGTTGTCTATCACTGGAGGTGTTTCGGTTTCCTTCATTTATTCTTTAAAAATTATGCGTTATTGGGAGAGTGCTTTATGATGCTGACTTTCAAACTCAGCGGCATCCGCACCCATCAAAGTCCCGACCGTTATTACGCGCAAAACATTTCAAATCGCGAACGAAGCGAGAGCCTCAAACCCCCTATTCCACAATGGTTCCACGACAAAATTTTAAAAACTCTTGACCTGAAAATTAATAAAGCGGGGTGAAATACTTCTGCTAAAAGCTACCATGTCATGGGTATTACCCACTCCTGTTAGATGGCGAAATTGAGTCACCAGGTATGCAATCAAGCTTACTCAACCTCGTCTGGTTTCACGCATAACGCACCACCTAACAATCCACAACCAAGAGTCAACAATGCGTTCAACGGGAAGAACCATTCCGATGTCCATTTGGGTCGTGAATCGATAATCGACTTCGCCAAATTTTCGAATCCACAAGAGTCGATCAACATCGGCAATTCAGGACGGAACCAGGACACTAACAGAATAGATAAAAATGTACCACAAACCAACCCTGTCGTGTTTGACCGGAGTGGCAAAATCGCTGCCAAGAGCACCCCAAGAAGCGGCCCATACGTGTAGGCTACCATCCCGAATGCCAACCCGATCAGATCGCTATCCGGGTTCCTTTCATACACCATCCAAAGCAGCAGCCCGGCACCCGTCAAAATCACTCCCCAAATACAGACAACAATGCGGGAAAGGCGCACCATTTGCTCTCCCTTACCCTCTTGTTCCAATCTCTCCCTACCGTAAAAAATCGACAAGCTCGACTGACTGAGCGCCGCCAGAATCGAATCCAGACTGGAGATTGCGGCAGCGAACGCTCCGGCAAGGATCAGACCGCTCAAACCACGAGGGACCTCCATGGTAATCCACGACGGAAAAACGTTGTTACTACTCTTTTTGAAGAGGGCTGCCAGGTTGCCGGTAGGCTCATGCACTTGGTAATAGGCGAACAGTCCGGCCCCCACGGAGAGCATCAGCACAGTAATCAGCAGGGAGACACTACTCCAGCACATCGCCTTTCTCGCATCACTGACATTACCACAACAGAACATACGCTGAGTGTTGAGCTGATCGACCCCGAACGCTGTGAAATTCTGGAAGGGCATGGCCAGCAGGCCGACCCATAAAGTATAGCGCAATGCTGGATCCTCGAAGGGGGTAGTAAGGTCGAGCCAGCGTAACTTATTGGTCTCTTCCCCATCGATCACCACCTGATTAAGTGAATAAATCTGATCCCATCCTAAGGAGTAAACAAGAATACCACAGGCAAGAAGTCCTCCGAAAATAAACAGTCCGAATTGGATCACATCCGTCCAGATCACTGTTTGCATGCCTCCCATAAAGGTCCAAAGCACTGCGACCGCTCCAATGATGACAATGCAAAGGATCGGATCCATGCCGGTCACCACCTGGAGGATAATAGCCGTCACCACGACACGAACGCTTTGGCCAAGGATCGAACCCAGCGCGAACAGCCCGGTAACCAGCCTTCGTGCGCCCTCTCCAAGTCGGTTGCCCATGAAATCGTAGGGGCTGTAGATTTCTTTCTCGTAATAGAGCGGCACAAGCCACTGGGCAACGGCCAACCTGGCAATGATCGAGCCCATACCCCATTGGAGATAGGTCCAGTCTCCCTTCATTGCAAAAACCATCCCCGGCACACCGATAAAAGTGAGGGCGCTGATTTCGGTAGCGATCATCGAACCAC
>JARFPV010000250.1 GCA_029288115.1 Akkermansiaceae bacterium
CCTTCCTCGCGTCCAGCGCCGAGGCCATTTTTGCCGACATCTCATTTCCAGCTGACGAGACCGCTGTGGTCATCGACCCTCCACGCAAAGGTTGCAATCAGGAGTTCCTCGACCAGCTGTTCGCCTTCGGTCCCAGCAAGGACGTTTACGTTTCCTGCAATCCAGCTACCCAGATTAGGGATTTAAAAGAGTTTCTAACCGCCGGATACAAAGTCAACGCCGTCCAACCCTTCGATCTGTTTCCACAAACCCGCCACCTCGAATGCGTGATGGTGTTGGAGAGGTAGTGTGCCGCAGGCATTAGCCCAAACTCAGTTCAAATGTAGGTGCCCTGTCTGGAGCGGCACCAATCCGGCATTGCCCCGAGCCCTGTTCAGTGTTAACTAAGTCACATGAAAATCAGGATTTTCCTATCTCTCATCACGTTCTGTCTGCTTGCGCAAAACGCGTCCTCCATCATGCAGCGAGGCGAGTACCCGTGGAACGTGAATTTGCGCAGCTATTATGACATCGAAATGCAGGATGAGCTCAAGATGGTTCCCTGGCTGCTCAACCTCGGGCCCACGGGTATCCGGGCACGGATCTACCCGGAGAAAGCGAACCAGCTTGTTGTGAAGTATGTGTTCCAGGACAAGCAATCACCCGCCAAAGGCCTGATCCAGATCGGGGACATCATCGTTGGCGCCAATGGTAAGAAATTCAAAACCTCCCACCGATTTGGTCGGAACCTCAGGGGTGGCGGCGGCTGGGACGGACCGATGATGGAGCTGGCCGGACACATCGAGGACAGTCAGGGCAGTGACGGTAAACTGAATCTCATCGTCTGGCCGTTGGGGCTGAAGAGCGATGAGAAAACGGTCACCGTGCCGCTCAGGGTGGTGGGACGATTTGCGGACACATTTCCCTACAACTGCAAGCGCTCCGAGATGATGCTCGAGGAGCTTTGTGACTTCATCATCGAGGACTACAAGTCAGGTAACTGGAAAAAACCCAACAGCTTCTATGGCGGCCCCCACAGCAAGGCACACCAGATGCTCGCGCTGATGGCAAGTGGTAACCCTAAATACGACCGCTTCATCAAGGATAACATCAAAGGCTACTACAGTCTGCGCTACGATCCCGCGGGTGGAGGCTTCCAGACCTGGAGGTGGGGGTTCGAGGGGATTGTCATGGGGGAGTATTACCTCCTGCACAAGGACCGGAAACTCTTGCCCGCCATCGAGTCGCTAACGGCCTGTATGCCTCTTGGTTCCCGAAATAGTAACGGCATTTACACTCACCGCTCAGAGCTCAATTTGAGACTTACCGGGAGAAAACCCTACGCATCAATTGCCGCTATCTCCGGTTTGCAAATGATCGCCATGAGCCTGTTTGATAAGGCAGGACTTTCATACGACGAGCCACTCTATCAAAACATCCACCAGCATTATCTTAATAGCGCGACGCCTGATAGCGCTCAAATCGCCTACGCGTTCAGCTCAGCCGACCGGTTCAACGACCCAAAAATCCACCACCGCCACGCCATCCTCAAACTCAAGGACCCGAGCAAAGGAAAGAGCGGCAAAGGTCCCGGCTACCTCCTGCCCAACGGCATGCAGGACATCGGTGAGTATGAAGTCTTCTGGCCCACCAAAAAAGACCCCCGCTGGAAACCTCTCGACTGGATCGAAAAGGAAAGGGCAACCAACCTCGTCTTGGAACTCAAGGATAAGGGTGTCGTGCGCGTTGATCGCAACCACCCCGACTATAAACAAGCACCGGAACCCACAAAACCCTACAAAACAACCCGCAGCGGTGGTCACCTGGCACCCGTCGGTATGGGTGCGCTAGCCCATCTTATCCGTAGCAATGGTCCGGACTCGTGGAAATACCTCGGCATGCACCTGGCGAACACATGTGCCATTGCCCCGGGAAATTCCTTCGATGGACACGCATCATCCCACCTCGCAGGCTACTGGAGCATCCTCGGTGCGGCACAGACTGATGACGCCAAGCTGAAACGTGCGTACCTCGACTACATGAAGACCTTCATTATCTTGTCAGAAACCCACAACGGAGGATTGATCCTCCAGCCATGGGGGCGCGACCGTCCGAACTGCAACTCGGATTGCTCATACGGACCACGCCCGCTAACTACCGCCACCGGTGCCATCATACTGGCATTGGCTAAAAAACGCCTTCAGATCACAGGTGCCGGAACGTCAGGCTCTGTAAGCGATTCGACTCCCAAAAGAGGGCTCGATAGCCTGCGCAGAAAGGCACGCCCACTATCCGATGAACGCCGTGCTCTTCTGGACAAGGGCCTGCTCAAAGCACTTGCCGAACTCAGCCACGCCGGTGAGCTGAAACCTAACCCAATCAGTATTTCAAAAGCCCGCAGCAAAGTCTGGCTCGCAAAAGTAGAAGGTGATACAAAACTGACCTTCCAGGCAACCGTAGGGGACAAACAAGCTGACTTCGATTTCACGGATCTAACATCTAAGGATCACGCCGCGCTCGCACAACTGGTGGCGGCCTATCGCCCCGAGGATAAAATGGCTCTTGCGTCCGCAGGAGTTTACAGCGAACTCATCGGAGATACGAACACCGCCGATGCCTACTACGCCAAGGCCGGTTCAGAGGTGAAGGAGAAAATCGACCAGCTGTTTGAGTAGAAAAATAGCTGCCGCTGTGTTTGCGCCATCTGTACTTCCCACTCTGCAAGTGCCTGAGTTGGTTAGGTGGACATTTTTGCGTCTTCTTCCTCGACACAGAAGACCCCGCCCCGCATGTTCATATAGTGCGTGTGCCATTCTAACATGTCATCACCCGCCGATATCAACCAAGCCCATCACCCGATTGGTTTCCGCGTGTTAGATTTCATTCGACGAGCTAACACAAAGATCGACCAATGGCGGAGGCTTGCAAGCAAGTAACATCCTGCATTTTTCTACATCTTCCTGCTTACAAATCATCCAGTGGACTTCCCTCACCGGTGAGAATTTTTCCGTTGCCACGAACCATCACCAATCATCGAATGGGCTGCGGACTCCACAACCATTCGCGTCCTTGGCCACATGCGTATAAATCTCAGTCGTGGAAACGTCCCCGTGTCCGAGAAGTTCTTGAATTGTCCTCAGGTCACAGCCGTTCTCCAGCAAATGCGTGGCGAACGAGTGGCGTAGGACATGTGACGTCACCCGCTTCTCGATACCTGCTGCGGCAGTAGCCCTCCGGAGTGCGTTGGAATAAACTCCGGGGTGCAAATGGTGTCTCCTCATAATGCCTGATTCCGGAGCTTTGGAGATGTGATCTGCAGGAAACAGCCAGAACCATTCCCATTTCTCACCTGCTCTGGGCATTTTTCTAACAAGGGCGGTTGGCAGCGCTACCCCTGGCAATCCCTCTCTCCGATCCATCTCGTGTAACTCCCGCGCATCTTTCTTCTTTTCAGCTATCCCCTCGATGAGGTTCTTGGGAAGCACCGTCATCCGGTCCTTGTTACCCTTTCCCGCCCGCACAGTGAGCTGTCGCCTGCTTACATCGACATCCTTTATTCTCAAACTCACAAGCTCCCCAACCCTCAATCCCGATCCATACTGAAGTTGCGCGTGAAGTATGTATTTTGGTTCCAATTTCTCAATCAACAGAATCACTTCATTCATATCCAGCACTACAGGAATCCGTTTGGGTGTTTTTCTTAGCTTCACCCCGAGATCCACTTCCTCCATACCGCAGACGTCCCTGTAGAGAAACGCAAGAGCATTGAGCGCCTGTTTCTGTGTCGCATAACTCACTCCACTTTTAGTCACCAGGTCACTCAACCAGTCCCGCGCACATGCAGGGTCAAGTATCCTCTCGCGGCTCCCCGCCCAAGCCGCAAACCTCGCTGCCCAACTGCCATAAGATTGCCTCGTTCGTAACGCAAGCCCTCGCCGCGCACCCACCCGCTCAATAGCATCACGCACACGTTCCGCCTGAGTGACCACCGGCTTGCCCGTTCTCTGGCAAATCTCCAGCCAACCTAGAAACCAGCGAACCGCTTCTGCCCACTGTTCAAGTTGCCATGG
>JARFPV010000299.1 GCA_029288115.1 Akkermansiaceae bacterium
TACAGGTTCCGGTCGAGTGGCTGAAAAACAAGCCCGGCAAATGTGGTGAAGCGAGGCTGCACACCATACTGAACGGCATACATTTGGATTGGGGGAAAGGGTTTGAGTGTGGCGGTTTTTTCCTGCTTTTTACCGTCGCGAATGATGTTGAGCTTGATTTGGTCGCCTGAGAATTTGCGCTCAACGATTTCGTTCATGTTGACCTTTTCTCCCTCAATAAGGATGTTGCCTGCGGCGTCTACCGGATTGTTGTTAATGGCAGTCAGGATGTCATTGGCCTGGAGGACGCCATCGCAGGGGCCATCAGGTGTGACCGATGCCACGAGAACGCCGGGGTCTATGCGACCAAGCCCGAATTTCTTCCTCATTGCTGGGTTGAACATCGCAAACTCGGAGATGCCGAGATCAACATATTTGTCATATCTTCCATCCTCAATGTCCTTGAGGAAGCGTTTGATGACGGGTGGCGGAATCATGTAGCCCGTGTTGTCGGCGGTGCGCAGACCCTGGAATGCAACACCGACTACGAGACCATTCTGGAGCACTGGGCCGCCAGAGTTGCCTGGATTGATCGCGGCATCGATTTGCACAACAAGGTGCTGATCAGATCGAGTGTGGCTGTAGGAATTGAAATCGATGCGGGAAACCACACCGCGCGTTACCGAAATACGGTTGCCGCCAACGGGGTAGCCAATTACGCGGACTTGAGTCTCCAGCTTGGGGACGAGTCCGATATCGAGCGGTTTCAAACCCTCGAATGGGGAAAAATCCTCCACTTCGAGTAGTGCCAAATCACAGTCGTGGGCAATATGTAGGATCTTAGCCGGATGTTTTTGTGGTGATCCGTGCTTGGTGATGAGAAGTCGTCTTGCATTAGAGACCACGTGGGCATTGGTGAGGAAGCGATTTTTTCCAATGATGAATCCTGTGCCGATTCCACCGCTGAATTGTCCTGCTTTCCATGGCTCACGGTAGTTTGGCACCTGAGTTGCGGCTTCGATCCTGACGATTGATCCATAGATGCTCTGCGCTTGGGAGGGGACTGCCTTGATGGGCGCAGGGGCAGGCGCGGGGAGGCGTTGTGCTTGGCTCACCGTGGTAAGGCTCGCTGCAATGATTACGAGAAGGGAAAAAATCATCTTTGAATTCATGTGGGAAAAGCTAGTGGTTCTTACTGCGATTGGAAGCGGGAATGTGGCGAATATTTGTTTAGGAATTGTGCATTCATCTTGCGTGGCTCTGGTCACTCGTTAGTGTGGTTCCATGTCCAAGCTGCCGGATGCCCTCCCTGAAGCAGTAGCATGCCCTGATAAGCCCCCCCTACACTTGAAGGGTGGCTATCTTTGCGTCGCCGCTCCCATGGATTTTACCGAGGCATGCTTTTCAGCGCCGGCTGTCCGGGCACTGAAAAATGCTCGCCCTCAAGGGACATTGGCCATCGTGTGCACCGAAGAGCAAGTGCCACTATGGCAATTAATGCCACAGGTTGATCAGGTCATTAGCTACCCGGTAAAAGCATCGTCGCGGCAGATTGCCAAGCTGCTCAGTGAGTCAGATACCGTTTTTGAATCGTCCATCGTCTGGGAAGCAGGTGAAGCAGCCAAGGCGCTTGCACGTGCCGGCATATTACAGCGCTTCGGATACCCTGCCAAAGGCTTGGGGAAATTCCTCACCGATCCTGTCGAAATCGTGCTCACTCCGGCACCGATTGAACATCGGGTCAGGCATTACCTGAATTTCATTCAGAAACTGGGAGTTAAGGCATACAAAAAGGAGAACTTTTCCCCCGGAGCTTTAAAACCTCCTCCGGAGAAACTTAGAATTGCCATCGCGCCTGCCTCCTCCATGGGCGAGTCCTATGAATGGTCGCTCGAGCGCTTTGCAGAACTGGTAGAGGTAATGAATGAACGATATGGTGACGTTGATTGGGTGATACTTGGTGACGGAAGTTCCACCCTCTCCCAGGCAAGATGTTCTGAGTTGCAAAATCAGTTAGGTGAATCAGTGAAGGACTACTCGGCGGAGTGGGGGATGCGCGAGTTGCTCGCCGCATTGCCGCATTGCAGCGCCCTGTTGGCATGCGATAGTGAGACGGCTCATCTTGCGGCGCATGTTGGGCTTCCTGCCGCTGTGATTTTTGGGCCTAACGAACCCGACTGGAAACGTCCGCTAGGAAAGCAAAGCCGAGTGATCCGTGAGCACGTGGCGTGTAGCCCATGTTTCGAATCAAAATGCCCACTCGATATGCGCTGTCAGGAACAGGTCTCGGTTGAAATGGTAACCAGCGAACTGGAAAAGGCGCTGGCTGTTAGGTATGGTTCCTGATGCCGAACAATTCTACTCCTCTAACTGAATCCTCGGAAACACAGGCTTAGGCTTGCCGACCTCGTGCCCTGCGGGAACGAGTCCCCATGCGAGGTCGGTGGATTTTTTCTCGGCTAATTCCGGTAGTCTGAGCTGATTGTGAATCTTGGCGCAGGCTTCTGGAGTAACAGGGGAGAGTAGCACGCTGATGTGTGCGCAGCTTTCCACCATGTGGTAGAGAACGGAGGCGAGCTTAGCACGCTGGGTCTCGTCCTTGGCAAGCTCCCATGGCTTATTGCGTTCGGCGTAGCCGTTGCAGAAGCTGACGTGTTTGTTCAGAGCACGCAGTGCTGCAGATGTGTCGTAGCTCTCCATGGCTTCGTTGTAGGCAGCGGTGCTGTCTGCGAGAGATTTACGTAGTGCCGCACTATCGTCATCGTCGTAGTCGCTAGCTTCCATGATGCCGCCGAGTGAGCGTTTGCTCATGCTGAGTGCACGGTTGCAGAGGTTGCCGAGGTCGTTAGCAAGCTCGGTGTTGTAGAGTGTCACGAGACGCTGCACGTCGAAGTCGGCATCTTTACCGATGACTACATCGCGCACTAGGTAGTAACGTAATGTTTCCGCTCCGAATTGCTCGGCTAATGCATCTGGGTCGACGATGTTTCCTAGGCTGCTCGACATTTTTTCGCCTCGGATATTGAGAAAGCCATGAACTAACAGAGTGGGCATCTGCTCGTTGGTGAAGCCCATTGCGTGGAGCATACACGGCCAGTAAATCGCGTGGGCAGGAACAAGAATGTCCTTACCGATGACATGCAAATCGGCGGGCCAAAGCTTGTCAAAATCCGGGAGGTTTTCAGCAGCTTCGTATCCTGCGAACGAGATGTAATTAATCAGCGCATCAAACCAGACATAGGTCACGAAGTCGGTGTCGAAGGGGAGTTCGATACCCCAGTGAAGTCGGTCTTTCGGACGGGAAATACACAGGTCGGTGTCTGCTGCCCGTTCAAGCGCATTGAGCACCTCGTTGCGTCGGAATGCCGGAGTGATGCCAAATTCACCCGATGTGACCACTTCCTTGAGCCATTCCGCGTGCTCGGAGAGTTTGAAATACCAGTTCTCCTCTTCAAGCTCAATGACCTCGCCCCATTCGGGACCGAATTCTCCCGCCTCATTGCGATCTTTTTCGGTGAGGTATTGCTCCTGGCGAACTGAGTAAAAGCCCTTGTAGGCCTTCTTGTAGAGTTGTCCTTCGTCGTGCAGTTTGGTCAGGATATTCTGCACGCACTGCTTGTGAAGGTCGGCTGTGGTTTCTGCCCAGCCGTCGTATTGGACTCCGAGTTTTTTCCATAACGCAATGAACTTCTTTGTATTGCGATTGGCAAGAGTGGCGACGTTCACGCCCTCCTTTTCCGCCGTCTGTTGCATCTTCTGGCCATGCTGGTCAACGCCTGTCAGGAAATAGGCGTCGTCTCCCGCGAGGCGGCGATGGCGAGCAATAACATCGGTGAGGATTTTCTCGTAGGCGTGGCCGATGTGGGGCGCGCCATTCGGGTAATCGATGGCAGTGGTGATATAGAACATGTCGGGAGACGGGGATAGAGCAGGGCGCTAGTGACCGTGTTATACGGGCTAGTTACTTTGTGCGAATGTACCACTCACCTTGGCTTTTTCGAACTGAGTGTCTCTCCAGTTCATGAATGCGCGCACCATGAGTTCACCTCGAGAACCGTTGACCATGGAATCGACCATGTTTTTATTCTCTTCAGTGTCTTCGATCTCACGCTTTTCAACAAAGATGATCAGTGAGCGATCGTTTTCGTGAATGGCCTCTGACACGTCACCGGCGTTCAGTCCGCTGGCTACTTGATGGAGCTCGCGGTGGCTTGGCTCGTTCTTAGGTGCGATACCACTAGCAGAGTAGGGGCCCACCTGAACGGGCGTGAGGTCGAGCTCTTTAGCGGCGGCATCAAATCCCTTGCCTGACTTGATAGAAGCGACGATTTTCTCACGTGCTTCATCGGCAGCTTTCTTGACCTTCTTCGTGGCGTTTTCAGAGATGAGTTGTGCACGTGCCTTGGCGCGTGCAGCCGTGTAGTCAAGCAGCACAGGCTCGATGACTTCATCCAAGCGGAAGATAATCCAGCCGGTCTCGCCGACACGGAGGGGCTTGGAGACAAGATCATACGGGTCACTGACATTTGCCATGGAAAACACTTCATCCAAGAGGTGTTTGCCGCGGGCAGAGTTGCCGCGAAGTGAGAGTTCCTTGAGTGCTTCTGGTGGTTTGGCGCGAGTGAATAGCTCGGTCTTCACGAGGCTGTGCTCGTGCTCCTTGACGATGGCTTCCAGATCGAGAGGCAGTTTTTCGTTAATCTTCTGCACAATCTCATCGGAGATGGTTTCGACCTCGCGCATGACTGCGATGCGGGCTTTCTTATTCTTGTCTTCCTCGGTTTTTTTGGCTTTGGCTTCGGCTTCTTTGCGATCCTTTTCAGCTTGGCTTTCAGCGGTCTCGGCATCAGCTTTTTCCTCTGGTGTGTCTTTCTTCTCCTCTTTCTTCAGATCCTCGGGGACGTCGAGAAGTATGTAGGAAATGCGGCGTTGCTCGTCAGTTTTATAGGCATCCTGATGGACTTCCCAGTATGCCTTGATTTCTTCTTCGGTCGGCTTTTCCTTTTCTACAAAGTCGTCGCGATTTAGAACGACACGGGCAAGCGTCACAGTCTGGTTGCGTGCTTCGAGTTGGTCCTGCACCGCTGTGCGTGGAGCGATCAGCCCGCTACCGACCAGTTGGATCAGCTTGGTAAGACAAAGGCTTTCACGAACTACCTCACGTAGGTGCTTTTCGGTCATGCCAAGTCGTCCGAGGCGTTTATCCACGAATGAGGCATATTCCCCGGCGTCATAATTTCCGCCGGGTGCGAAACGGCCGGAGGTCTTTAGAGACTCAGTTACCTCCTCATCACTCGCATACAGACCCATGTCATTCATCGCACGCTGTAGGGTGGTACGGTTAGCGATGAAGCGGCTGAAATCCTGCTGATCAAGATTCCGGCTCATCGTGACATAGTAGTTCGGGTAGCCATAACGCATCAGCTGGTTCGCCTGGGCGAGTTGCTGGTAGTCAGGTGCAATGAGGAAATTGATATAGAAATGCAATCCAAGCTCGCTGGCGAGTTGAAGCGTGCGATCACCACGGCGGTAATACTCCTGCTCGTCTATGGATTGACCATATACCTCGAGTACAGCTGGGCCACTCCCGCCGCCTCCGCCCGTACCGGTGCCGATATCGTTCATGGTGAATAGGAACCCTGCTCCGAGCAGGATGAAAACGACGACCATCAGGCCGGTGTATTTGCGCATGTTTTCTATCATGATGGAAAAATAAGTATGGTTTGCCGCCTCGGCACAGCGGACGGGCGCGGGAATCTAGTGAGAGAATCCCCACGTAGCAACCCTAAAGCCACAGAGAATGAACGATTGAATGAGCGATTGAATGGACGATGGGGATTCGCGGGCACAAAATAGCCCCAGCAGGAGACAGGATTCCCACTGGGGCCGGTTTTGAATCCAGTTCCGCGGGACTCGAAGAATCCCAGC
>JARFPV010000317.1 GCA_029288115.1 Akkermansiaceae bacterium
GTACAAACGAGCTGGCGAGCGCGGCTACTCCTAACAAAACGAGCGGCATCACCACGAGCCATGGCACGGAGGAGTTGGGCGGCACGAATGGTCGGGCGATCGCCAGTCCAATCAGTGCGAGAAGCAGGCAGCGGGTCGCCATGAGTAGCAGATCTTCCCACTCCATCTTGCGGCGGCGCATCGCTACCGTATCGAAGAGGAAACGCATCGCACCCCAGTCCATCGGCTTGGCTGCCTGGCGGCGGATCAGATGCAGAATGATTGGGATAAGCACCCCGAGCAGACCGACCAGTAATATGGAATTAAGAAAAAGCATCGCTTATGAAGCACTACCGACGGGCATGCATTCTCCTTCCCAGGTATCGGATGAGGGTGTCTCGAAGTGGGGTCTTCGTAGTGACCGGTACGTAGTCGGCTCGCAAGTTTCCGGCAGCGACTTCCATCGATTTAACGAACCCACGAAGCCGATCCAGATAGGCTGCCCGGACCGCTTGAGGGTCGATTTTCAGCATCGGTTCGACTTTTTCCAAGTCCCGGAACCGTTGGAAGTCCTTGAATGGGAATGTCAGTTCCTCCTCTGCAAGGACGTGGAAGAGCACGAGTTCGTGTTGTCTGAAATCGAAGTGGTGCAGTGCTTCGATCATCTTTTTTGGATCGTCGAAGAAGTCACTGATGATGACCACCAGACCGCGTCGCGGAATTTGCTCCGCGACTTCGTGCAGCACGGTGGAGACGTCAGTGTCGGTTCCTGTGTCTGTCTCCCAGAGTGTGTCGAGGATGCGGCGCACCTGGCTGGGGCGGCTTGCAGCGCGAAGTCGGGTGCGCACTTCGGTGTCGAAAGTCACCAGCCCCGCGCTGTCACCTTGCTTGATGTATAAGTAGGAGAGGGCGGCAGCAAGGTGACGGGCGTAGTCGAATTTTGACCGCTCCACACCGTCGATTTTGGCCGCCTGATCGCCCTGGTATTGCATCGAGCCCGAGGCATCGACGGCGAATGTCACCCGCAGGTTGGTTTCCTCGATGTACTGCTTGATGACGTTGCGGTCATTTTTCGCCATCACGCGCCAGTCGAGATTGCGCGGGTCGTCTCCGGGGGAGTATTCCCGGTGCTCGGCGAACTCGACGGAGAATCCCTTGTCAGGTGAGCTGTGCTTTCCTGTTAGGGTTCCCTGCATGCGTTTGCGTGCCAGCCACTCCATGCGGCGTAGCACACCCATCGTCTCCTCGGGGAGGAGTGTCATGCTATCGGGCAGGTGAAGGGAATCCGACATGAGGGAAATAGGAAAAAACTGATCGGTTTCCTAGATTTCGAGATCTTCCTTCGGTGCTAGTTCCTTGAGCAGCATCCTGATGATTTCATCACTGGTGATGCCTGCGGCCTCTGCGTTGAACGTTGTCAGGATACGGTGCCGAAGCACGGGGAGTGCCACGGCGGCGACGTCACCGGTGGTGGCGTGGAATCTGCCGCGAAGGACTGCGTAGGATTTTGCCGCAGCGATCAGACTGATTCCTGCGCGGGGGCCTGCACCCCAGCCGACCATCTCCTTGACGAAGCTGGGAGCGTCATCACTGTTGGGTCGGGTAGCTCTGGCCAGCTTGGCGGCGAAATCAATGACGTGGTCGCCGACGGGAACCCGGCGCACCATATCTTGGAGGGCAATGATTTCCTCGGCGCTCATCAGGGGTTCCACTTTGGCGTCGCTTGGGCTGGTGACGCGGCGGATGATCTCACGTTCCTCGTCCTCGGTCGGATAATCAACGACGATGTTGAAGAGGAACCGGTCGAGCTGTGCTTCGGGAAGCGGGTAGGTGCCTTCCTGTTCGATCGGGTTTTGTGTGGCGAGCACAAAGAACGGCTCGGGCAACGGGAAGGTTTTTTCACCGACGGTGACGTGGTGCTCCTGCATGGCCTCTAGGAGAGATGCCTGGGTTTTTGGTGGTGTCCGGTTGATCTCATCGGCGAGGACCATGTTGGCGAAGATGGGGCCGTGGACAAATCTGAAGTCGCGCCTGCCTGTTGCCTGATCCACCTCGAGCACATCGGTTCCTGTGATGTCGGACGGCATCAGGTCGGGAGTGAATTGGATACGTTTAAAGCTCAGGTGCAGTGCTTCACTGAGGGTGGAAACTAACAAAGTTTTCGCGAGTCCCGGGACGCCGACGAGTAGGGCGTGGCCTCGGCAGGATATGGCCATGAGGACTTGTTCGACGACTTCGCTCTGGCCAACGATGACTTGCGAGAGTTCTTCCTTCATCCGCTCATACACGGCGTGGAGTTTTTCAACAGCTTCCTTATCGCTGTGGTCGGTCGATGATGTGGGGGGTGTTTCGGTTTCCATGGGATCGATGTGTTTTTAAGATGCGTAACAAGATCAATACCCCGCTTGCCGACACTATTCTTTCAGTAATTTTTTCCCCCATTTTTTGGGTAGCATGGGGTAGAGGAGTTGCCCCCAGTAGGTTCTGGGAATGGGTTCGTGGATGCCGAAGGATTCGGGTTCGTGATCTGGGCATCGGTAGGTGCCGAAGATGATGTCCATGAGTGGGGAGATGTTGGCGTAGTTTCCTGCATCGCGTGCGCGGTCGTGGTGCCAGTGGTGGAGTTCGGGTGCTCCGATGAACCAGCGCAGTGGGCCGATGGGGAGTCGGACATTGGAGTGGATGAAGATCGCCCATATGCCGCGGAAGGCGATCAGGCCAGCGATGGTTTGTGAGGGGAAATCGAGGATGAAGATCGGGAGGTTGATCAATCCAATGGTGTAGATGCTGTCGATGGGGTGCTCGCGGTGAGCGGCTAGCCAGTCGAGGTGTTCGGCGCTGTGGTGTACGGCGTGGAACCGCCACAGGAATGGGATCTTGTGTTGCAGTCGGTGGCCCCAGTAGACAAAGAGGTCGCTGAGAAGGACGACTTCGATTGCTTGTGCCCACCATGGTTGTGAGCGAACTGCGGCGCGGAAATGTTCCGGGATCCAGGATTGTAGCCAGCTGCCCCAGTCATTGAGCAGGTAGAGGACGAGGGCGCTGAAGAGGAGGTATTGGCCGAGGAAGAAGAACAGGTCTTGCCACCATTCGGGGCGGAAGAATTTTTGTCCTTGTTTAGCGGGGAAGACAATTTCCAGTGGTCGGAATACGAGGCAGAGTCCGATGAAGGCGGCCCCGATTGACAGGGCGTAGGAGCTGACAGCGTCCAGAGTCATGGGAAAGGGCTATTTTTTATCCTCTTTATCTTTTTTCTGAAAAAGTGGCATAGTGATGGACTTTGAGCTGGGTAAAATTGGTTTGGATTTGGAGCCGGGTAATAGTGGTTGTTGATTGGGTTTTTCCTCATCCTCCTCTTCGGGATTGGGGTCTTCTGGAGTGGTGGGGAAGAGGTCTTTCAGATCGACGTCGATGGCGCCGGCTGATTTTGGGCCGATGTGGATGGCTTGTGCGTCATCTTTTTCGACAGGATCGTCCTTGGTGGATGTTTCCTGCTTTTCAGGGGTTGGTTTTTGTTTGGGTTCTTGGATATTTTTGGTGAGTTGCCAGGTCATCAGGCTGGCTAGTCCGAGTGAAAACATGAGGACGAGGATTTTGATTGATGGGTGGATGGTCATGGTGGGGGGGTAGGGTTGGTGACGGTTTTTTCCGTTAGGGTAAACCATGCCTAATGCGGATTCATGTGCAAGAAAATACGGTGATGGCGATTGCCGGGTGCCGACTGAAACAGGGTGTGAGTTGGTTGCAGGGTGGTGGTAAGTTCTCCTGTGAAGTTGTCTTGTTGGTGGGTTACTCGATTTTAGGGAGGCGCCAGGGAGGGGTTTCTTGGAAACAATCGACCACAGTTTTTTTTGAGAGTGGGTGTATATAGGCGATGGCGAGGCCTCTGAGTTTTTTGCTCGTTTTCCAGACCGTGCTACTGACGATGAGCCACTTGCCTTCGGTATTTTTCACATAGGTTCTTATGGTTGCCTGATTCAAGGCGTTGATTTTTTTGGGGATTGGGATTTTTGTCTGTTTCAGCGGCTTGATTTCCTTGCGATGCTCGCCAATGGTCATGCGGAGGTCTGTATTCGATAAATTGTAGATGAGAGTGGAGCCCATCGGGAAATTTTTCTCTCCTTCGTCAATGATGGTGAGGCGATAGGGTTTTTTGGGATTAGTGGTTGGAATGAAAATGGCAAGCTGTCGTTTGCCGGGTCCGATCGTCTTGGTGGCAAATATCCGGTATCCATCCGGATGTTTTTTTGAGACTTTAACGGGTAGGGCCACTTTTAAAGAATTGCCAGAGACGGTCAGGGGTACAGGATCTGAATAGGCCGATGTATAGAGGCGAGTTTTGGAGTAGGTTGTTTTTTTGGTTGAGCCTGTGGCCGGAAAGATTTCCTTCACGTCATGAGCGTGTCTGAAACAGAGAGTACGCAGTGAGATTTTCGTGTTTTGCGCGGAAAGGGTGAGGGAAAACAGGAATAGGCAGAGAAGAATTCGGGTCATGATTACTCAGCGGGGTAGTTTTAATCCTAAATGTCTTCTGGCCGAATCCAGCGGAAGGCAATGATTTTAAAGCGGCGGCCGAAAATTTCGTTGACTTGTTTTAGGGATGTCATAGCTGGATCTGTGTTGGCAGGATTCTGAGGATCTATGTAGTCGGGTATTCGCTGAACGATGGCTTCGCACGTGGCTTTGGCGAGGATGTTGCCGTTGGCATCGCGTGATTCTCCATGGGCCCGGATGCGGAAGGTATCGGATCGGACGGTAAGGGAGGATCCAATTGCTGAGAGGACGTCGGCTTGGCTGAGGAAGGATGAGGAAGCTTCCTCGGTATCTCCAATGGCGGCGACAGGATTGGGGTAAGCAAACTTTTCTGCCTCAGGATTCCCTATTAACCGCGCATCCTGATTATTGGATTTTATGTTGATCCCTGCTGTGCGAATGGCTCTTTCGATGACCCCGGCGTATCCTGTTTCTGCGGCATTTCCTCGTGGGTTGCGATTGATGAATTCCGAGAGGGATAGGAAAGGGCCTTCTTTTCTAACTTCATCAACGATTGCTATGGCAAGGGCTTCGATTTCATTTTCATTGAGTTCTCTGTGTCCACTCCACCGTTCTTGTGCGCTGGCTGTTGCGGGGTCTGGGATTGATCCAATTGGGCTGTCATAGATCCTTGGGAAAGCGGGGTTTTCTGAGGTCGTTTTGGTGTTGATTTGCGTGGTTGGGTTCCACAGTGGGATTGATTTTTTGCGTAACGATGAAAGCAGGCTGATCCATGCCTCGATCGAGGTGGAGTTCACATTGAAGCTACCTTTTTGGAGTTGGTAGGCGGCAGTTGCCGTCCAGCCTTGGTCGCTCTGGAGGTGTTGTGTTGCGGTGCTGGCGGTGGTTCCCTTGGGTAAGTGTGCGATTTCGCGTGGTAGTAGCGGGAGCTTGGAAGTGTTGAGAAACTTCTGGATGCCGGTATCGGTGCGTAGACCTGAGAAGTAGTATCGGTCCCAAAGTGTGTTGTTTGATAGCCATGCGTGGTCAGGGGTTGCGTATCCAAGGTGGCTTCCGTGGTCGATCACTTGGCTTGCTGGTAACAGTGGATGGGCCAGGGA
>JARFPV010000346.1 GCA_029288115.1 Akkermansiaceae bacterium
GCCCAGCGGTCTTCATACTGCGCATTGGGAAGGAGTCGGCCGCTCATGGTATATGGACCAGGCACGCTTGCCTTGAGCGTGACAGGAGGAGAATCCGGGAAGGGCTTCTGGAGTCGCACGAGACGCTCGTATTCCTCAACAACGCCAAGGCCGCGAGGCGCCGTGATTTCACCAATGACCTGGTGCTTGCCACGTTGGTCGTGAGCAGGCGGGCCGAACAGGCGGGGCGATGCGGATTCCAGTTCAATCCCGTCGAGGTATCCATAGAACGAGAGGTTGAAATCGAGGCGTGTCTGTTCCCCATCGGTAACGACATCGAGGCCGGCGGAGTTTTGGTCGTGCAGTGCGGCGATCACGGCATCGTCTTGGATTTCTGCGAGGTCCTTTGACCCGAAGCTGCCAAGATTGCTGGACGCGAACTCAAGCCAACTTGGGAATGAGTAGCTACCGATGACGGATGTGCGGAGAGGGCATGTTTTCATAGGATAATTGTTGTGGTTATGGTTTTATGAGTGATTGAGATTCCAGTCATCAGGGCCGGTGGCGGCTCTATGAGCTGGAGCTTCCAGCACCGCACCTTGATGGCGCAGTGTGTCTTGAAGCTGCGCTACTGGCAACTCTGGAAGTAGAGATCCGAGCTTGAGTGCAAGTGCCGCAGCAGTGCCGCAGGCATGACCCATCGCCATTGTTTGAGCCATAGAACGACAGGATGCGTGCGCGTCGTGAGTAGCGCTGAAGCAGCGCCCACAGACTAAAGTTTGTTCGTTATCGCGCGGAAGGAAGCAACGGTAGGGCACCTCGTAAACACCACCGTCGGGCACATAGGCCCAGTGTGTTTCCTCTTCCCCATCTGAGGATTCGCGATGGTCTTCAATCGGCGCGCCGCAGAGAAGCACCTTGTCCTCGAATTCAGCCTTACTCAGGCAATCTTCACGCGTGAGCCGATAGTGTCCATAAACACGGCGACTTTCACGCACGCCGATGCTGGAAGATAGACCAATAATGTTAGAAGTTTCAAATCCGGGCACGCAGTCGCGCAGGAAGTCCTCGTAGATGAATGCCTGTCGCCGACCGTCTTGTTCAGCTTTAGTTAGATCAGCAGCATCCAGACCGGAGTATCCGGCAACTCTCACGGCAACGGTGGAGATGCAACCCTCGGCATTCATCTTGTGAATGCTGCCCGCTTTGCGAGGTAGAGCATGCGTCCGCGACTCAACCGCTTGCTCCATCTTTTGCATGAGCATTTTCTTACCTCCAGCTTCTTGATAGCGATCCAGATCGACATTGGACATGCGGAATGTCGTCGTCATCGTTTGCACCGGTTCATTCTGGCCAGCCGTTTCGTAACCAATCCCGGCGAAATGACAAAAATCGGCATCACCTGATGCATCGATAAAAACACGCGCTTTGATGCGTACAAATCCTTGCTTACCAAAGACCACCACGGAATTAATCCGGCCTTGTACCTGCACAACATCGACGAGGTTAGTGTGGAGCAGCGTTTGCACGCCGGCATCGCCTAACAACTGATCCCAGACCAGTTTTAAACGTTCAGGGTTATAGTTCACTCCAGTGCCTGCGCCATAGGTATTCGGGCGAAGAAAAACTGCCCCAGCAGCATCCAACGCATCGACCACTTGGTTTCCGATGCCACCCGCCACTTTCTTTGGATTGTCTCCGGGCGTAAAAAAGCCGTAAAAAGTATCCAGAGCCTGTGTTGAAATACCACCGGGAAACCCTGCCCGTTCGATCAACGTCACCTTGTCAGCACCAGTGGCTTTAGCAGCCAGCGCGGCACTGCAGCCCGCCGATCCGGCACCGATGATCAGCACGTCGGTTTCGAAAGCGAGCGGAACTGCGTTGTGATTGATACAGTTCATCGTGTGCTACTGGCCAACATTTTCGTAGTATCGGGAAATGCGGTGGGCGTGCTCGTCGTAGGCACCCTCGAAGAGCTCCACGGCGCGCTCTGCCCCAACAACGACTCCAGCGCTCAACACCTTGGGAGGTTGCCCGGCAGCTGTGAGGCGCTGTGCAACCTCGGCCTTAATCGAATTGACGATCAGGCATCCACCAACGGTTGACCCAGGAGCGACCGGCTCATCCAGCCCGCCAATAC
>JARFPV010000357.1 GCA_029288115.1 Akkermansiaceae bacterium
GGGTCTTCCCTCCATCAGTCTTTCCGCCTGCCCGCAGACCAAACCTCTGCCCTGCTCCGCCTTTCACCAGTATAAGGTCATCGGCCACTTCAGCAGGCTCTCCCTCGGAGATGCTCCTGAGAACACCGCTACCCAAAAACCGGCAGCACGCCTCTGGAATCGCCTCTTTGTCAGCTCAACCAGCAAGGTTCGCCCACTCGACATCTTCAAGTCGTCCACCAAACCCAACACAGGAACCGGTCACCAGGTCATGGCATGCAATTCCATCGAGCTGGCCAAAGGTGATACCCGGCCAGCTGTTCGCATCGAAGGGACTACGGCAAATCCGTCCGGCAAGGTTATACTCTGTGTCGACTTTATCCCCACGCCGCCCAAACCCCGCGGCAAACTCAACCTGTCCGGCATGACGGTGCGCGATGGCCAGAAAGTCGCCATCGGATGGCAACGGCAGAGCTAAACTTCATTTCCTGTCCCCCAAACCTCCTCCCCCTCCCTCACCATGAACCCCCACTTCACCTTGCCTCACCTGAGCCCTGTAAAAAAAACCGTGCTCCAAGCAATCATACTCGCCGTCGTGCTTACCGCCCCCTTGCTGTTTGCCGAGAGCGGCGTCGGCCCCAGCTTCCTCCCCGCCGAGCGCAAACAAGCGGCCAGTGACCGCCCTACCGCGCAACAACTCAGGCAGCTCATCGCCGCACAGAACCAAGGATTTACCGGCGCAACCCAGAGCGCTCATGCACCCGAAGCTATCGCCCCTTCGAAGGAAATCTACGCCAGCTCCATCATCCTGCAGCATGGTGACAACCACACCCTGCTACCACCCTACTCCCTGATCCACATCCCGGCGCATTTGGAGAAAAAAATCACCCGGACTCCCTCTGGGAAATACATGCCTTGGCCAGAGTTTTACAATGCTCACCGCAGCTGGCTGTTCACCCATCACATCACCATTCAGCAGGCAGAAGGCAAAGCACCGATCAAGCCGGAGGTAGCTCACCAATTCACCCGCATCAACCGCTTGGTTGTCAGTGTTTTCCAAAATCACCCGATCTCAACCCTGCCAAAGCAGTAAACCTCTCAATGATTCACCCTAACAATCCAATGACACTGATCCGCACCACCCTCGCCCTGCTGCTTGCTGGCAGCTCCCTCACCCATGCCGGGGATTTCATCCGCCAGACCCAGCTCAAGAACGGACTGACCTGGGATTTCCACCCTGCGTCCAATCTGGGTAGCACGTGGTCACCCATCCCTGTTGGCACAGGAGGAAGCGTGTTCTCACTCTACGCCACAGGAAACAAGGCGACGCCAAGAATCATCAAGCTCGACGAGTCTACGATGGGCACAGCATTTCCAACCGTTGAGCTGACTATCCGTTCTCAGGATCCTCACGTGCCCGCCAGAACACGTGCCGACCAACCGTTCAGCGTGAAAATCAAGCGCCACGGCGCAAGCCAAAAGCTGATTTCATTGAGGCACACATTGGAAAAATACAACCCCGCAACACATAGCAATAACGCGCAGGCAGCACCCAAAAACGTCTGGCTGCAACTACCGATCAAAACCCAGCAAAGCGGCAAGTTCTATCCATCCATTCCTTCTCCAGTACCTACGCTCGCAGAAGGCGAGGAAACATTTACTGCATACGCCACAGGCGTCAAAGGAAAGCAACTCCACCCCTTGAAGTCAGCCAGTGTCCAGGTGTGGCCTGTCGCATCCGTCAGCATCACGGGTATCAGGGCAAACGCCACCGTAAAGTCCACTGCCAAGCTTAATAAAGTCACCGTGAGCTGCCGCAATCTCTACCCCGACAGCGTCACCTACGTACAGATCTACCGCGGAAACGCCCGACTAGGAACCCTCGGTCGCATCCTCCCACAAACGGTTATCCGATTTGATACCAAGGTACCCCAAAACCAGAAAATCCCCCTAGGCAACTGGGCCGACACACTTCCAGACGGCCAATACACCCTCGAGGTACTGCACATCACCCCTTTTAACCAGCGCAAGCCCGAACGACTGGGCTACGCCAGCTTTGTCATTGATCGCGGCATGCATGCCTCCGGCTTGGTCATGCACCAGCTGTAGCCGATTAAACCAACAGATCTTGGCTCCCACTCCCCCCGGGCGCCAGCAAGAACCCTCCCTCCTCACCCGGGGAGGGTTTTTTGTATTCCATACTCAAGAGATCATTGTATTTACAGCGTATTTGAAAAAGTTTGCCTCTTTTCCAAAAAAAACCTTGAACTGTCCGTAATATTTGACAAACTTGAGTGTCTGAAAAGGCTAAGGTTCTTGTCTGAACCGTGGCCTTTACTTTCATCCTTACACTGAAAACCATGCGTCACGCGAACCAATTCTGGTTGATCGCTTCATGCCTCGTTCCCGCGACGGCATGGGCGGGTCATGTTCCGCTTGAGAATGAATTCAGCATGGAGAATATAGCTGACGATCTCCACGAACATTATATAGCAACTCGACGTGCAGCAATCCCGGACATTGTCTGCCCTTTTCAGGCACCACCCAAAGCGAGAGTAGTTGTTGAGCGGCCTGACACCTGGGAAACTTATGGACATAAATGGCGGCGTGGTATCACAGCCACAGTTTTCTGGGTAGGCGAAAAACCAAGTGAGCGCAACCCGACACCGAACAATGCGAGTTCATGGGATACCAACTGGCAGACCAATTTTGGAGGTGTGGATCATCCCGGAAAACGCAAAGGTTACCGCCCGGCAGGTTTCCTCCCCAAGCTCAATCCATTTTACATAGCATTACCATACAACGACATTGCACCTGGTGGAGGCCACCACCCGGAAGCATCCAAAGTCATCCCGTGGTACTGGAGGGTCTATAAGGGATCATCATGGACCTCCGTTTGCAAAGGCCGCTGGGTAGCCATTCATTACCGGGGAAAAATCTGTTATGCCCAGTGGGAAGATTGCGGGCCATTCAACACCACTGATTGGGAATACGTATTTAAGGGCAAGGCCCCCAAGCCCAACCCTAACGGCAATGCCGGCATCGATATCAGCCCGGCTGTCAGAGACTTCCTCGGTATCCGCAGCGGATACCGCGTAGCTTGGAAATTCATCGAAGACCACGAAGTCCCAGCAGGGCCATGGACACACTGGAACCATTCAGATCCGTGATAACCTTATTCACTTTCCCTTCACTCTCCATACCAACCACCCTCCGCACTTAACAAAAACCAAATAAACAACATGAACATCAGAACACACATCAGCGTAGGGTCGCTGTTGGTTATGAGTGCCGGTTTAGCGCATTCTGACCTCACCTTCAGCGCTCCCGCCATGGATACACCCTACATCAACACCCAGCTCAACAAGAACTGGAGCCAAGGTCTGGGCAACTACTGGAAATACATCATCACCGGATACGAGTACCGCATTTACGCAGGTGTTCCGAACGGAGGTAAAGTCAAGGGAAGCGCACTCCGCTACAAAACGGGCAACGCTTCCTTCCCTGGACTGACCCAGATGACGGCAAAAATCAATGGCCAAACCATTGCATCGGGTTCTCTGAGCGCGAGTTATATCTCGGACAACACAGGACAGCAATCGGTGACTTTCAGCTCACCACTGATCCTTCAAAATCAGGACATCACAGCCTCGTTCAATTACTCTTCCAATATGATCGGCGGCAGTGACTACGTTATTCTTCACGGCTCTGCTCTCAGCGCACCACCTATCCCGATCGGTATTCTTATTGCCCCTTCCTACGTGCGTAACGGCGGAAGCCCTACCCTGCAGTGGTTTATCACCAAGAGTCTCGGAGGAGACATCATCGAAGTCATCATACCGCCTGTTACCGAGATTGAATCCCCAAACAGCGGCCACGGACACAGTAACAACGGCCACGGCAACAACGTGGACGGTATCGATGTCAGCAACCCCGGAAAAAGTGCCGCCAAATGGGCTCAGAAGGGATACTACGATACCGATTACGACGGCGACGGAGTGCCCGAGGACGATGAAGGCCATGGAGGCGGCTCCGCAATCAGCAAGAACAAGAACGAGAATCCTGAATAAAGCATCACTATCCATTCCTTATTAATCTCACGATGAAATTCACCCTCTTCACACGGTTTGCATTGCCTCTTTTTGCATCGGTTTTGAGCATCGGTTTTGCACAAGCAGAACCTGCTAGCGGTGCCGAAGAAAAAAAGAAACCCCTCATCGGCAAAAAACCGATGGTGAAAGTGAAGCACACCAAGCTTTACAAAAATTCACACATCATTACTCACCGTGGAGAACACGCCATCATTCCGAAACGCAGCATTCTCTTCTTGCCACAAAGCCTGAAATCACGCGTGGTTGAGAAACCCAAGGGCAAGTTTGTCCTGTGGCCATTTTTCAAACAACGCAATCAGGACTGGATCTGGACCTACGAGGTAACCCTGGATCAAGCCAAAGGCAAAGCTCCGTTACCCAAGGGAAAGCTCAAGCAATTCGAGAACCTCAACCGCGTTGTCGTGGCTTTATTCAGAGGCAATCCAGTCTCGGTCATGACCCCTGCCAAGAGTGATGGACAAGGCGAAAAAGATAAGGAACAAAAATAACCATTAATCCAATCAATCACCCTTAGACATGAAAACATTATCTACCAAACAGAATTTGAGCCTACTTCTTGGGCTCTGTATCACAGGAGTCAATCCAGCACTCGCTGCCGTCGACTTCATCGAGCAAGTCGACCTGGAATCCGGCCTGGTTTACCAGGTTTACGTTGATGGCCCGGAAGAACCTGGAAGCAAAAATGGCGAACAAGTATCCCCTATGCCTGTTGGCGCGCAAGGATCTACCTTCGCCCTCTACGCCAAAGGCCTTGACCCGGACGACACCATCTACCTGCTCGACGAGAAATTCGTTGCCGCTTACACACCTGAAGCAACCATCACCGTCAGCAGTGAGGACCCTCACCCCACACCTCGCACGCGAGCCGACGAACCATTCACCATCGATGTCAAAGTAGATGGACTTCTCTCTCCCGGAGTAGGAGTTCCAGAAGCTGCCCTGAACGTGTACCTCCAGCAAATCAGTCTGGATTACGATGAAGAACTGAATCGAGCTCCCATTGACGGCACCGCTCAGGAAGTCCTTAACGATGACTTCTTCATCGTGGAAAACACTGAAATCCAACGCACAGGAATGACCAAGTTAACCAGTGACATCTTCTTCAAAGAGCGAGGCGAAGAAATCATCAGAGCCTTTGCCTTACCAGATGCCGATCTCGACTGGCTTCAAATCGCTTCCGCACGGGTTCAGGTCTGGCCCATCGCCGATGTCTCCATCACCGGCATGGCTCCGGGCGCCAAAATCACCCGCTCACTCCCGGATATGACCATCAACCTTGAGGATCTCTATCCGGACAGCACAACCACAGTGCAAATTTATAAGGGCACGCAAGCTCTGGGCACCACGGGGACTTTGATTGAGGGGTCACGCGTCTCGTTTAATACCATTGTTCCTCAGGATTCACAGATTCTGTTGCGCAACTGGGACCGTTATGCCACGGAAGACGGGACCTATACTCTGGAAGTCATCACCGTCACGCCTTTCGACAATCGCGCTCCCGAACGCCTTGCATGGCTCACCTTCGAGGTGGACCGCACCATCAAGGTCAACGGCAGTGCCACTACTTCGGAATAACATTCTGATTGCGATACAAGAGGGAAAAGCGGCCTGACCGCTTTTTCCTCAGCGTATCCTCCATCTCCGTAAACATCATCATCAACATCAAACCTTTTACAGGCTCCACATGATAAGAAACTGATTCACGAACAAAACCATCGCCCTTTTTCACCTGCTTATTGTTAGCGACAAACTGGCCATGTTTGGTCGTGAGATCCCTCTTCAATTGATCAAAATCAATCTTCAGCTTCGCGGGCTTCGTGCCTTTCTCACCGTAATGAACCGTTACTTCAAACAACCTGCCAAGATGGTATCTGGTCTCCAGAGCAAACGCTTTGTGACCCGGCAAAGGTCCCGTAGCGGAAGAAACACGGATCACTCGCAACTCAGGCTGAGCGCCCTTGATATCAATCACCATGTCGAGCTTTTCCTTTTCCGCCCAGTCGAGCACCTTGTCCATGTTATCTCCCCACTGAAGTCCAAAGGGAGGCGCAAGGATCGCCTGAGCCGATACCACACCCAGACCGAGAAGCAGAGATATCAGGAAAGCGGCGAGAAACTGAGGCATCATTCAAGTTTGATTGATTCCAAAGATACCTTGATAAAAGCCCATGGCAAGCGCCGAAAGCCTGCCATGATGCGTGCCGGCAGCATGATCGTAGAACTCACCCTGGCCTTGGGACTACTCACCGCCATCGGGCTTACTGTATTCAAAGGATCACTCGACCTCATGGGGCCGCGCCAGTGGACCATCTACCAGAATATCACAGACGCCCACCTCACCTATGAGGAAGCCTATGCCCAGCGCATCAGCTTCGAGGAACTAACTGATCTCGACTCACCGTGGCCAGTTTTTCCGGCACGTAGTGAAACCGAAGTCGAAATAGGCAAGTTCCCCGGAGGCAGCCCCATTATGGCTACAGTGATCCGCACGCGAATCGCAGACACGAACAATCTACCTTCAGCCGGCGGCAACGGCACCCTGACATCCAATCCATCGGAGATGGAGACATGGCAGCTCCAAAGCCACCTTACCTATGTCATAGGAGGTGAGGAATACGTCAAATCCAGAACCGTGGTTCGCTCACAATGAACATCGCAGCTAACAGACACAAGATCCGTCGTGGTTTCACGCTGATCGAGATGACGGTGACTATTACCGTAGGGCTCATGGTGGCAGGAATCTCCCTGACCCTATTCAACAGCCAATTGATGTCCTATAAAATCCTGAAGACACAAAATTTTCTCGTTAGCGAAGCTCCTCAGGTCAACAACACTCTAAACCGCATCGTTTCACGTGCTAACTTTTTCCGCATGTATGAGAGTCTGAACGATGCCACCACCGGCTACAATGCGGTCATCGCGGATGGCAAGGTACTCGCCCTCAAGTTTCAGGATCCGTCTGACGGCAGCAGCAGCTATGGTGTCATCTCATTCAACAGCAATACCAACAGCCTCGATTACTACAACGTCAGCAACATGGCAGAACTCGCAGTTGCCGATCCTGACTGGACAATTTCTTCCCAACTCAGTGACGCCGTTTTCTACATTCAAAATGGTGTCCTCCGCATCAAGCTCACCGGGCCAAACGGTGAGGAAATCATCTATTCAACCACCACTCAACGATGAACATTCATAAATGCCATAAGACAAAGGGAACTCCAGGATTCGCATCCATTCTCACCGTAACATCCGTAGGCGTCGCCCTGCTGATTGTTCTGATATCCATGTACGAAGGCACTGTGGAATCACAGACCGTACAATCCAAAAACATGCTCAAGTCCGACTACCAACAGCGTGAGGAAGCATTTCTCAGAGCTCTGGTCACTATTATACCCAACAAAGCCATGCTCTGCATGCAGGACAACTCACAACCATGGGCTGTCAGAGAGCAACTGCGCTGGAACCAGATCATCGATGAAGCCCTCGCTATCTCCAACTCCAACGCCGCCGTCACTACCTCCGTAGCTGGTTCACTTGGAATCAATTCCATGCGGAATGCCAATAGTGCCGACAGCCAATTAGCCCGAAACACCGTCGTAAAACCTCTGAGCTATCTGACCTATGAAGGTGCGCGTTACCTCAACGCCGTCACTTCCGGTACTAATATCACTGCCACCTCAGACTTTCCCCCACCTCTCGAGTGCTCAGACTGGGAGCAACTTCGTGACGCCTACTATCCTATCGTTTCACACCACAAAAAGTATGGCAGTTCTGCCTCCGGCTGGGTCATGGACTCCGTCACGGATTTCCCACAATACAACCGCGTCGCCGCGCCAAAACTCCACTTCAACTACCAGGACGGGGATCATCTCATCGCCAAGCACAACTGGTGGGCATTCGAGCTCTCCTTTGCCAGTCAGGACAAGACAAATACAAAACTGAAATCACGTAAAAAACGCTTCCTTATCTCACTCTACGAGATCCCCTCCCAACTACCGATCTCCGCCTCAACATTCACCTCATTTGGAACCCATGTCGACGGCACTGAATGGAATATAAACCTCAGAGGCGGCGTCTTCGCAGCAAAAGTCGAGACTGAAGGATCCTTTTCAACCGACTCCATTGCCAGCCGACAGGGTGCCAAGTTGTCTTCGCAAACCACGGTAAATGGCAACTACACAGCCGGCGCCGATGGCAGCAATCCCTTTGCAGGCAATGCCCGTGAACAATTTCAGTCTGAGGGCAATGTTTTCCCGATTTCCTCCGCCTCAGACGGAGGCAGAGTGTCGTTTGTCCCGATCAACCGTGGGCTGGAATTCTATGACGATTCAATTGGATCAGGAGACAGTCCCAGCAGCGTGAATGCTGTATCCCCTACATCATGGGATTATTACAGCATTGGAGCCAAACAATGCCGCATGCGTCTCAAAGTCACCGACGTCGTATCTGCCAGTGATCAGACACCCACAGAGATTCAGTTCAGTTACTACGCAGATGATCCCGATGACGGAATCGAGGGGAACATGGTCACAGAAACCTTTACCAAAGGAACAAACTGGCCGGACGATACTGACACTGAAGGCGAGACATTCCCCTTCCATGTAGAGAACTCAGCGTCGGGTCGCCCCTGCATTTCAATCTACCTGCAAAGACTTACAAGCTATTTGGAAACCAAAAACGCAGGAGATTTCACAATTAACAAATCACTCTCCGTCAATGTTGACTACACCGGCAACACATCCATTGCCAAACCCCCATTCCCAAGCGCTGGCGGAGACATGGCCGTGTTGCTTCAGGACGGCAAGGATTTGACAGCATTCACTGAGGGCTTTTCCTTGGTATCCAATATGCGGCTGATCATTGCAGACGATCTGAATATCACCTCAACTACCACTCCTGCAGGCGTCGTTCTACCAGCAGGAGAAGAGTTCTACCCTCCGCTTTCGCTCTTTGCTCCCGAAAAACGATATGGCGACAGCGGCATACCGCTCAAAATCGATATTGATGGCCAACTTGGCTCACTAGCGAAAAACAATACTGCTCCAATACGGATTGCCGATCTGAAGTCAGGAGTCGCCGATCAGGTTGTTCCAGATAACATCACTGCTACACTTAAACAAATCAATCACCCAGCTGAACTTCCCCCGATTAATATCATGAACTGGATGATCGTCATCCGGGAAATCCACCCGAGATATATGCCAGAATCCACTGGCCAGTACTCTCCCTAAGCGAACATCAAGCTCGCTCAATCCTAATTGGAAACACACCCGAAACCACTCACTATTTATTGTATGAAATGCATGATCTTCACCAGTTTGATCTGCTTCAGCATCTCCATTGCTCATGCAGAAGATGACACCAAGCGCATTCCGCGCAAACCACCCACCCATGCGGAATTGGCAAAAAAAAGGGCTGATCTGGCACAAAAAAAAGTTGTTCGCATCGCAACCAGCAAAAAACCACTGGCTAAACATAAAAAACAAAGCCTGATCAACAATTCCACTTTGCTGGCTGATGGCAGCAACTGGACCCTCGTCCCGAAAGGCGCCGTTCTTAATGTGCCTGCACGTTACCAAGACAAGATTGTCATCAAACCCACAGGCAAGCTACTCGAGTGGAGGAAATTCCTGCGCAAGAACCAAGGATGGCTACAAACCTATCCCGTAAGCATGAAAGAGGCCCAGGGAAAACATAAAATGAGCGACAAGGCTGTGGCAGCCTACCACTCAATCGGCAAGGTAATCGTCGCAACCTGTGCCAATGGACCAATTTCCGTGGCCAAACAACCCGCCAAGGCGATCCAGCCCACAAACCAAGACAAGGAGTAAACTCCGGTCATCAACACAGAATTCCCCATCTCCCCGTATGCTGCTGCATTCGGGGATTTTTTTTGCCCAGCAGTCAGACAGCCATGCTTATCACCCAGCTAGGATGATCCGGCAGTTGATGCCTGCCTTTCACCGGTAGCCTCTTATGTTGAACCACTATTGGCCGGGAACACTGCAAGAC
>JARFPV010000475.1 GCA_029288115.1 Akkermansiaceae bacterium
CTGGTAGAGTGACTTGAGACCGAGAAAGGTGCTTTCTTCCCATTCGAACATGAGGAATCGGTATTAGGAAACAGGAATTTGTGAATAGGTTCAATGCGTCGCCGGAGCGGCGATCAGATACTGATCTCGATGAGATTGGTAATGGCCTCTGTGGCTTCCTCCTCGTCGCTGAGTGGCCCGGCAATAGCGGAGACACAGGCGAGACGTGGCGGGATGCCGGAGGCAATCAGTTTACCGGCTGCGATAAGCAATCGGGTGGAAACCGATTCCATTAAAGACAACTCGGTGAGCTGGCGAATCTTGGTGCCTATATTGACCAGCTTCTTGGCCGTTGCACCATCAACACCGGACTCGGTCGTGACGATTTTAATTTCATCATCAGCCTTCGGGTAGTCAAAACTGATTGATGCGAACCGCTGCCGGGTCGATGGTTTCAGTTCGCGTAAGCTGCGCTGGTAGCCAGGGTTATAGCTGATGATGAGCATGAAATCATCCGTCGCTTTGACCGTCTCGCCAGTGCGATCGAGAAAAATTTCCCGGCGGTGGTCTGTAAGCGAGTGGATCACCACAATGGCATCCGCACGTGCCTCGGCAATCTCGTCGAGGTACAGGATGGCTCCCTCACGCACGGCACGGGTGACTGGCCCATCGGTCCAGACGGTGTCGCCACCTTGCAGCAGATGACGACCTAACAGGTCTGTTGCAGAGGTATCCTCGTTGCACGACACCGTGATGAGCTCGCGCTCAAGTTGCTGGGCCATGTACTCAACAAACCGAGTTTTTCCGCAACCGGTCGGCCCCTTGAGCATCAGAGGTATGTTACTCTGATGCGCATGGGTGCAGAGCTCGACTTCCTTGCCTGTCGGCAGGTAGAACACGCCTTCATCGGCAATTACCGCAGCGTTGTTGACGGGTTGTTTTTCCAAGGTTTGCATGGCTTGTGTTATTCGTATGCTTGCTCACCCAGCGCTTCGTCCGATGGTCGCCCGTAGCGGATGAAGTTCATGATGAATAGGAAGATACCAACGCTGAATAGCGCGGCGGCGAGCACCAGTCCAAGGAAGTGGGGCTCGATCTCTTTCTGCACCTCGAGGAAATCAATCCCTGTTCGGCGCTCTAACACCACCTGGCTAATACCAGCTACAGCAAAGGCCCCGGTCATGGCGACCATACCGATGTTGGAAATCCAGAACCCGTAATTGGATGCCGGTGTGTCCCAGAGTTTGCGTCCGGTCATCAGTGGCATAGCGTATGCGATCATCGCAAAGATAATCATCGCGTAGGCGCCCCAGAACGCAAGGTGACCGTGCATCGCGGTGACCAGCGTACCGTGTGTCCAGAGGTTCACTTGCGGAATGGTGTGGGCGATGCCAAGGAAACCAGCACCGACGAATGCCATCACGGCACAACCAAGCGTCCATGTCAGGGCTGTCTTGTTGGGATGCTTACGCCCACCTTTTTTCGCCATGGCGAGCGCATAGATGGCCATACCGAGGAATGCGAGTGGTTCAAGTGCCGAGAAAATGCCTCCGACAATTAACCAGTAACGTGGCACACCAATGTAGTAGTAGTGGTGGCCGGTTCCGAGGATACCGGAGATGAATGTCAGACCCACAATGATGTAGAGCCATTTCTCAACCACCTCACGGTCAACTCCGGTGAGCTTGATG
>JARFPV010000444.1 GCA_029288115.1 Akkermansiaceae bacterium
CGGCGAATTCACAAGCGCCCTGGCAATCGCGACACGCTGCTGCTCACCACCGGAGAGCTCCGCCGGTAAGTGGTCGATACGTTTCCCAAGGCCCACACGCTCAAGCGACTGGCGGGCTTTATCGGTCAGGTCCTTACCTCCGATCATCGCGGGCACCATGACATTTTCCAGCGCAGTCAGCTCGGGCATCAGGTAGTAATTCTGGAAAATATACGCCATACGCTGGTTGCGGATAGCTGCCTGACGGCGGCGCGAGAGTGCATACAAATTGGCACCCCCCACATTGACGGCGCCGCGCTCAGGACGCTCAAGACCCGCGAGGATGTACATCAGCGTGGTCTTGCCGGCACCACTTGGGCCGCAGAGGAAAACTTTCTCACCCTTGTGGATTTCCAGATCAATCCCGTGCAGCACCTCGATACGCTTCTCACCCACGGTATAACCACGGTGGAGATCAGTCGCTGAGATCAATGGAGCATTATCGGAAGTTGCCATACCTGTGGTTAATCGATCCTATGCGAGGATGCGAAACATTTTCTGAATTATTCATGGAAAAGTTTCACCGCACGCACCATGCTCGCGCCCATGGAAACCATTACATTCTCTCCCCTTTACATGGAACGTGTCTGGGGAGGGCGCGAGCTTGAGCATGTATACGGCCGCCCCCTGCCGACAGCTGAAACACCCTACGGCGAATCTTGGGAAATGACCGACCGCCCCGGTGAACAGTCGGTGGTCAATCACGGCAGCCTCAAAGGAATGACACTGGGTGAGCTATGGCAGGAGAAACGCGAGGATATCTTTGGAGAAGGGTTCAGTGGCGATGATTCATTTCCATTACTGATCAAAATCCTTGATGCCCGTGACGATCTCTCCATTCAGGTGCACCCGCCTGCAGAAATTGCGGATGAACTAGGTGGCGAGCCAAAGACGGAAATGTGGTATATCGCCGACGCCGCCCCAGATGCGAAACTTTACGTCGGACTCAAGAGTGGTGTTACACGTGCAGATTTCCAGCGTGCGATTGAAAACGGCACCGTCGACCAGGTGGTGCACGCGATCAGCCCCAAAAAAGGTGACTCTATCTTCATCCCCTCCGGCAGGCTCCACGCCATTGGTGCGGGTTTGCTGATCTACGAGATCCAGCAAAACTCAGATACAACCTACCGTGTTTTCGACTGGAACCGTATGGGACTTGACGGAAACCCACGCGAACTACACGTCGAGGAGTCCATGCGCTGCATTGATTTTAATGATGTGGAACCAGCAATGGATGAGCCCGATGGTAACACGCTGGCACACTGTCCTTATTTCCAAGTGGACCGACTAGAATTGAAAGCCGGCACCAGCTTAGGCAATCCGGATGCCGGGAGATTTTCCATTGTCACAATTGTCTCAGGGCAAGTAGAGTCAAGCGATGGCAGGCAACACGCGGCAGGTGATTTCCTGCTGATGCCCCGTAATGCCAATCCACTCACAGCCATTGATGATGCGACCATCCTCCAGACGACGATTCCTCGTTAGCGGAATTGCCTTCCTAACAATCACGATTGTTTCTGCGCAGGATTCATCCGTAGCCAAACGTTGGCCAACCATCTATAAACCGGGAGCCAAAGCAAAAATCATCACCGCGCAACGCGGCGACGGAGCAAAGCCGTTTATTTACCACACACGTCATTTTGAGCTGCATTCACCTACGGCACTCAGTCGGCGACATCTGGAGAAATTTGCAACCGTGGCCGAGTCGGTGCCGGATGTGATGGCACGCATCCCCCTTCCCTTGCTCGGCATGCCAAAGGGTGGTCGAGCCAAGGTATTGATATTCCCCGATGAAGAAAGCTTCGTCAAAGCTGGCGGCACACAAGGATCGGCAGGATACTACAGCGGCAGAAAAGTGGCCATCATGCTGCGGGCGGACACATTTCTTCAGCCACCACCACCAGCTGGTAGCAGACTACCACCTAAGGCCGACTACGATCTGTTAGTCCATGAATTTGTCCATCTCTGCATGCACCGAGACCTCGGGTATTTACCAACGTGGTTTTCCGAAGGCGTGGCAGAATATTTCGCTGCGGCACATACGAATAACGGCGTGTATCGATTCGACAACATATTACCCTCCATCCGAGATCGGCTGAAGCAGGCACTACCTCAGGAAAACAATTTGATTATACTGCCTGGGGTGGAGGAGACGATGACGCTCACACCGAAGACATGGCATGAACGTATCGAACATGGTGAGGCGGTGGACAGTTACCGCATGTATGCCAGCTCTCTTCTGATTGTGCACACGCTGTTTCATGGTGGCACAAAACGACGCAATGCCACACTTACGTTTCTAAAGAACATCACAGCCCGCAAGTCTACCGCCGATCAAGTAGAGTTGCTGATACCCAGAAAAACACAGAATCAGCTGCAAGAGCGCATCATCACCTATTGGCGACCACGCGGATTACGTCTGAAGTTCAGTGCCATTCCTGAGTGACTCACCCTGGATCTTTCACATTCCCCATTATAATATCAGGGTGATTTTCTCATCATTTCTTTGATAGCAAACCACAGGATGTGACTTATACTCATCCAACAACCGTCTCTAAAACTGTATGAGCTCAAACGATTCTCCCTCAAAGCCGAAAGGTTGCAAACGCAAGGTCCTGATCACTCTCGGCGTGATGTTCCTCCTCGTCGTAGGCGCAGGTGCCGCATTCTACTGGTGGCAGAACCGGCCGATCACACCTGTCGTACTCGATTCCGATGAGCAGCGCTCACTTGAAAGCAAAGTCGAGGCAGTGCAGAAACGAACATACGAACCCGGCACCAAAGCCATCACGCTGAGCGAACGTGAAGTTAACGCACTGTTTCACCACAACACCGGCCTAGGCGACAAGGTCAGATTCGAGCTCGCATCCAATGCTGTCCACGCCCGTATTCGAACTGAACTGGATGAAGACCTGCCCGTGGTCGGCGGACGCACGCTGAAGGCTAAAGCACGTTTCTTGCTGACCAATTCCGATAACACACCAGCTCTCATTCTCGATGATCTCACCGTGTGGGGAATCTCATTGCCGAATGCATGGCTCGCCGAGTTAAAGGGACAGGACATACTCACCAACATCGGCCTAGACATGTCCAACAACCAAATCGCAGCAGGCATCAAGGACATCCGTGTAGATCACGGAAAAATAACAATCCAGTTGGCTGAGTAGTCCTGAAGGGATCGTTCTGTCAGCTGCCAGTTGACAAAAAAAGCATTGCCAAGCCGTCCAGAAGTCGGCATAGTCTGCGCATCTGGACGATGTAGCGGTTAGCTGATCCATTTTCGCAGCTGACTGATCGCCTCAGGGAATCCCCACATTCACGGGCTTGCGAACTTGATCGCCCCATTTGGATGTGACCTTTCTCCTCCTAGGCAATTCACTGTCCCACGGATTGATTCCGTGATTCATTCTCACGGGAATGATTTCCTATTTCCAACACACAAACTAACAGAAAACCATTTCAACTGGATAGGCACTAGCACGTGTCACGTTCCCCCACCCTATTTTCATTTTTTTATGAGTGATTCCACAACACAGGATACCCATCCTGAAACTCCCGAGTTGCCACTTGATGGCGATGCGGCAGCAACCGACAAGCCAGCTAAGAAGAAGTCGGCTAAAAAGAAAACTGCTCGTAAATCTGCAGGTACTGCCGCAAAGAAACCCAAGACTGAACCTTCGGCCACCACCGAGGAAAACAGCAAACCCGCCGATAAGTCGCCCGCTGACACTGCGGCACCCTCTGAAAATAACGAGGAGACTCCTCGTATGGGCAGAGTCAAGGGACTAGGGCCGGTTAAACGCAAAAAGGCTCCAACCAAAGAAGACGCTGATCAAAGCCCAGCTGAGCCGGACAAAACCGAGGCAGCCAAGGATCAAGACCAGGCGGACGACAATCGTAACCGCAAAAATAATCGCAATAACCGCCGAAATGGTAGAAATAACCGAAACAATAAACGCGAGCGACCGCCAAAACGGGAAATCGTGCTGACTGGTGAACCTGTCGCCGTCAATGGCATGCTGGAACTTGCGCCAAAAGGATTCGGTTTCCTGCGTGTGCCTGAGAAAAATTACATCCAGTGCAAAAAGGATGTCTTTGTGCCGCCCGACTTTGTACGTCGCCACGGCCTACGCCCCGGTGTCTGGGTTCATGGCACCTCACAAGACGGACCACGCGGCCCACAACTCACCGAGATTAAAACCATCAACGATCTCGCCCCCGACGAAGCATTCAAACTGCCACACTTTGAGGAACTGAAAGCGGTCAATCCAGATCGCAGGATTGCTTTCGAGACCACACCAGAACGCTTCACCACACGCGTGCTAGACATCATTTCCCCGGTTGGCCGTGGTCAACGTGGTCTGATCGTCTCCCCTCCCCGGTCCGGCAAAACCACTCTGCTTTTGCACATGGCGGAAGCCATTCAGGAAAAGTATGACGAATCCATCCACCTGATCATTCTGTTAGTTGATGAACGTCCCGAGGAAGTCACCGAGTTCCGCCGTTGCCTACCCGATGCCGAAATCTACGCTAGCTCAAACGACGACGGCAACCGTAACCACACCCGCATCTCAGAAATGTGTATCGAGCGCGCCAAGCGTTTGGTCGAGGGAGGAAAAGATGTCCTCGTCCTGATGGATTCAATCACCCGCCTAGCGCGCGCCTACAACAACTCCGGTGGCGGAGGTGGGCGAGGCAAAGGCAAAGGTAAAAACCGAGGCTATCAGTCCGGCGGCATCGTCGCTGGAGCACTTGAGATGCCACGCCGCCTGTTCGCTGCCGCACGGAATACTCGCAATGCAGGATCTCTCACCATTCTCGCAACAGCTCTGATTCAGACGAATTCACGCGCCGATGAAGCGATTTTCCAGGAGTTCAAAGGCACCGGCAACATGGAGTTAGTCCTCGACCGCCGAATTGCCGAGCAATACATCTACCCAGCAGTCGACATCTTCAAATCCGGCACCCGCCGTGAAGAACTCATCATGGCGGAACACCTGCTTCATAAGATCAACTTGATCCGGCGCGGCCTTGCAGGGCACCGCCCAGAGGAAGCCATGGAGCGCCTGATATTCTTCCTCAAAAAGTTCCCTAACAATGCCCAGATGCTCATGGAGATTAAGGGGTGAGCCGCAAGCGGCTCGTTCATTGGCTGATTGGTTGACTAGGCACTAGTCACATCCTGACTAATCAACCGATGCCCAATCAACCAATCAACCAACCCATGTCCACCGAACTTACTCGTAACTTTTCGATCATTGCGCACATCGATCACGGCAAGACTACCTTGTCGGATCGTTTGTTAGAATACACCCAGACTGTATCTGAGCGTGAGCAACAGGATCAGCTGTTAGACGCCATGGATCTTGAGCGTGAACGCGGCATCACGATCAAGTCCCACCCCGTCACCATGTCCTACAAGGCGAAGGACGGGAAGACCTATCAACTCAACCTGCTGGACACGCCGGGTCACGTTGATTTCTCCTACGAAGTATCCCGCTCCCTCGCCGCCTGTGAAGGGGCTTTGCTGATTGTCGATGCTGCACAGGGAGTTGAAGCACAGACGATGGCCAACCTGCACCTTGCCAACGAACAGGAACTCACCATCATTCCGGTCATCAACAAGATTGATCTTCCCAGCTCTGACTTACCCAAGGTGCACAAACAGCTCGAAGATATCATTTGTATCCCGGCTGAGGAGGCCATCCCTGCATCGGCAAAAAATGGGATCGGTATTGAGGAAATCCTTGAGGCCGTAGTCGAAAGAATCCCTCCTCCTGTCGAACAAGAGGACAAGCTTCTCAGAGCCTCTGTTTTTGATTCCGTTTACGATACATTCCGCGGCGTCGTCTCATATGTGCGTGTGATGTCAGGCACCATGAAGCGAGGCACACGTATCAAGCTCTTCCACACTCCCAAGACCTACGAAATCAAAGAGGTCGGTGTCTTCACTCCGGGCATGACCAAGCGGGACGAACTTAGAGCAGGAGACGTTGGATACGTCATCGCAAACATGAAGTCCGCAGATGAAGTGAAAATCGGTGATACCATTACCGATACGACGCACCCGTGCCCCGAGCCACTCCCCGGCTTCAAGGAAATCCAACCAATGGTTTTCTCCGGCATCTACCCGGTCGACTCATCCGATTTCGAAGCCCTCAAACTGGCCATGGGCAAACTCCAGATCAATGACGCTGCCTTCACCTGGCAGTCTGAATCCTCGGTCGCCCTCGGTTTTGGCTTCCGTTGTGGCTTCCTAGGCCTCCTCCACATGGAAATCATCCAGGAACGACTCCGCCGTGAGTTCAACATGGACATCATTTCCACCTACCCGTCCGTGATTTACGAAGTCACTCAAACCAACGGGGAGGAAATCATCATCGATAACCCCTGCCTGCTGCCTGAGTCACAAGCTATTCAGGAAATCCGCGAACCTATTGTCAGAGTCTTCATCATGATACCCGGCGACTACATTGGCGACATGATGAAGCTGGTGATGGAAAAACGCGGGGATATGGAAAACACCGAAACCATTGATGAGAACCGCGTCATGCTCACTTGCACGCTTCCTCTTTCTGAAATCCTCATCGATTTCAACGACAAGCTCAAATCCATGACACGCGGTTACGGATCGATGGACTACGAGCATGCCGGATACAAGCCCGGCAAACTCGTCAAAATGGATATCCTGATCGCCAGCGAGCCTGTGGATGCTTTTTCATCGATCGTGCACATCGACAAAGCCGCTCCATACGGATGACACCTCTGCAAAAAACTTAAGGATGTCATTCCGCAGCAGCTGTTTGTGGTCGCCATTCAGGCTGCCAT
>JARFPV010000468.1 GCA_029288115.1 Akkermansiaceae bacterium
GGTTACACCCATCTGAAGTGCGGCATCTGGAATAAAACGTGCGATATTCGTTGATCGCCATGCAATTTTTCCCGGTAGGGCGGGTTTGATGGCTAGTATCATATTCGACATCGGCTGGTTGAGCTGATTTTCAGTAACTACGGCGCGATCGAAGATGACTTCAATTTGGGACTCTGGTTTCAGTTGGCTAGTAGAAACACGGAGTGTGGCAGCTGCCTGAAGGCAGGTGGGTAGCGCAAGGGCGAGGACGGCGAGGAATCGGATGGCTGATTTCATGGCGGTTGTTGTGGGCGTTGGTTGTTAGTATGCGGCGGATGCTGGCAGATGAGGCAATGGATGTACACAAATCTACCCTAGCATTATAATTACGACGTATGAATCCTGAATTGTTTCAAACGAAATGCGATAAAATTCAGACAGGAAAATTGGGAAAACTTCACCTGCCGGATTTTAGCTGTCGAAGGTAAGAAAAATTCGATTGTTTCCTGCGTTCACTGGATCTTGCTGGGCTCAAAGATTCCTCCCGATAGACGATGCGATGAGGCTGAATTCCAATGTCTGCCTTGACGCTTGCATGGGGGCATGGCGAGGCTAGTCTCTGCCACAGTGAACAACGAGCCGCTAACCATTGCCGACCGCACATTTTCCTCCCGTCTGATGGCGGGAACGGGAAAATTCTCATCGAACACGTTGATGCGAGATACTTTAGTGTCGTCGGGCACAGAAATTGTCACTGTAGCTCTGCGTCGAGCGGACCTCAGTGGTGACGACGACCCACAGGCTGATATTCTTAAATTCATCGATCCTGAAAAATACCTTTTGTTGCCAAATACCAGTGGTGCGATGGATGCTGATGAGGCGGTGCGGCTAGCAAAGCTTGCCGAGGCCGCTGGATTGCCGAAATGGATCAAACTGGAGATTCATCCCGACCCGACCTACTTGCTGCCCGATCCGATTGAGACGCTTAAGGCGGCGGAAATTCTCGTGAAGGATGGTTTCACAGTCTTGCCTTACATTAATGCCGACCCTGTGCTTGCGAAACGTCTCCAGGATGTTGGCACCGCGGCGGTGATGCCTCTGGGTGCACCGATTGGTTCAAACAAGGGTGTGGTCACTCGCGACCAAATTCGAATCATCATCGATCAAGCGACGGTGCCGGTCGTTGTCGACGCAGGTCTCGGTGCTCCCAGCCATGCATCCGAGGCAATGGAACTGGGTGCGGATGCAGTATTAGTCAACACCGCCATGGCAATTGCCTCCGATCCAGTGCGTATGGGTGAGGCGTTTAAGCTCGCAGTTGAGGCTGGTCGGGCCGCCTATGAAATGGGCCTGCCTGAGGCAGAAGATCGGGCCTCTGCCACAAGCCCACTGACTGGGTTTCTCGATTCAAATCAATAATCCGAATCACGGGCTCCTCCTTCATCGGGTGCATTGCGTCTGGGCGATGTATTTTCATCTTCCATCACCTCAAACCAGTATCCGAGAAAGAAGCGTTTTTCTTCGAGGTTGAGAAACTGATCCGACTTACCGATGATCGGGCGCAGGGACGTAGTCATTTGCAGTGTGACAGTAGCGAAAATAATCGCCCAAATGGCAAGGTGTCCTCCATGACCACCACCCATGCTTCGGCTCGCCCGGGAGATGACGCGTAAGCCGAACATGAGACACACCATCCAGATGGCCAAACTGAGGAAGCCGAAAAACACGAGGGAATTGCTCGATGTTGAAAACAGCCAGACGACCGGGGCAAAACCGACCAATAACAGCGAGGTGATCGCGAGAAATGTAAGCATCAGGCCAGCCACGCTGGGGAATTTGGCGTCCATGCCTCCAAGCGCTCCAAATATATAAAGGCTAGGCAGACAGATCAGACCACTAAAGAACACTCCGCCAATTACTTTTACCGGAGCCGCCCAGAGCTGGTCACCTGCGCTGAACAGGCCTAATACAAACCCGAAAATTCCCAGACACACGAGACTGACAAGGCAGAGTGTGCCATGCATTTTGCTAGGTGATTTGTTGAGCTCATACACCACGCTGAGTGGTTTCTTAAGCAGTGAGTTCAGGATGTTGGAAAACCCCTTTTCCTCCATTGCTTCAAAATCAGGGTCAGGCCCGGTGATTCTAGATGGCGAGTGTTGAGGCATTGGGTTGGGGATTTGAGCCGGTTGCTCTGGTGGTGTTGGTTCGTTGGTCATGGTTTGCTTTGGTTTTTGGTATTTGAATCTTGAAGTTTAAAAACCTGTTAGGTTGCCTAATGCGTGGAGCACTGTTTCATAAAAACTGCCATTCATGGGGTCATCTCTCAGGAACTGAACCTCGAGGCCGGGGGAGCCGAAGAACGGGCGCATGATCCAGGAGATTTGTGCACCCACAAAGAGATTGCCCGCAAGCCAGGCGAAAAACGTACGCGTGCCGTGTGCCGGAGTGGTGGCGAAAGTTTTTACATGTCCTAACAGCGATCGATGCGAGATGATTCCGGCGTAGGCGATCATCAACGTATGCGCAAGCAAGGTGACACTGTGCCACTGCTGTGCACCGGGGTCGTCCGGGCTGGGTGCGTGAAGTGCCATCATCAATGTGATCGGGCTGAGAGCGCCAAGAATAATGGCCATCAAACCAAACCCGGCTAAGAGAAATTGCACGCTTTCGCGGAAACCGATGCCGCTGCCGAGCACCATGGCAAGCATGCCGTTGATCATGCCATTGACTAGCAGCACAGCGAAAATAACCAGTGGAAACTTAATACCAACATAACTCGCCATTTCCCACCCTTGCCAGAGCCCCATGGTGAATCCATATGCACCACATCCAAGGATGATCGCCGGAATACAAGCAAGTAGCGATTTTCCCGGATGATCCACGAGCCAGCCTTGAAGTAGGTGCCTGTTTCCCCGGCAGAGTTCGGGAATCCAGGTGAAGTTGATAGGGCTGGTTTGCATGATGTGAAACAAGAGGTGTCCCTCAGTCGTTGACGCTGAAAGTATTCCCCCCTTATGAAATAATGATGAATGTGAGATGATCTTTCTGTGAAAAATAAAAAAGCCGTGCCTCTGATGGAGGCACGGCTTGGTATGATATGAATCGGATTAAATGTTACTGAGCTAGTTTCAATTCTGTCTCAGCGGCTATCCAGTCACCTTTTTCATCTCCAAAATATCCGTTTTCAACACGACTCTTGAAGTTCAAAAATGCAGCATAGCTGATGTCCTCGTGAGTGATGACTTGTTTTTTTCCGGAGGCTTTAGGTGAAGTTTTTTTAGCGACTTTTTTAGCAGTTTTACGGGTGGTTTTCTTGGCTGTTTTTTTAATCGGTTTTTTGGCGGCTTTCTTCTTTGGAGCCTTCTTTGGAGCCTTCTTTGGAGCTTTCTTTGTAGCCTTCTTAGGAGTCTTCTTAGGAGTCTTCTTAGGTGCCTTCTTTGTAGTTTTGGTTGCACCTTTCTTGGCGACTTTTTTTGTGGTTTTTTTGGGCATTGTTTTAGATTTGGGTTGGGGTGTGCGTTGTTTGTGTGACCGCATTAGCGATGCAGTTGCTTGGCAAGCAATGAGCGTGCCAATTGGAATTGCAACTATGTCAATGCTGGCAGCTTGAACAGTAATACGTGGCACGGTTTGAAATCATAATTTTATGGATGGGCTTGCCACACGTTCTACAGGGCTCTTTTTCTCGGTCATAAACAGCCAAACGCTGTTTAAAATACCCAGGCTCACCGCTTTCGTTGAGGAAATCACGTAGGGTGGTGCCGCCCTGGGTGATCGCCTCATCGAGCACAGCCTTGATTTCTTCGACGAGTTTTTGAAGTCGGGGTTTTGAAACCCTCCCTGCTTTTCGCTTTGGGTGAATGCCGCTACGGAATAGTGCCTCACTGGCGTAGATGTTTCCCACGCCAACCACGACTTTGCCATTCATGATG
>JARFPV010000483.1 GCA_029288115.1 Akkermansiaceae bacterium
AAGGAGGCTGAGCCCGGCGATGGTGGTGACACACCGCAAGAGCACACGCAGGATCGAACTACTCGGTTCGACGATTTCTGGATCGGCAGTTGTGGAGGTCATGGGGTTTCATGTAAGGGAAGGAAAGGGTGATCAGATTCGCACGAGCACGGCCTGCAGTTGTTTTTAAAAAACGACTTAGAATCGGCGCGCCAAAGCGATTGATAGGCGTATTTTACATAAAACTTTACTATTGTGAACCGAATAAATTAGATAAATTGAAATTTATTCGGGTGGCCCTAGCTCGACGAACTGACGTAATGGCCTCAAAACCCCATGTCTAAAGGGTTTTAGTGGAATTGTCGACAAACCATTGCCGTAATGTAAAAAATCACGAAATCCATTAAATTCATTGGATCAAATACTTCACTCATGTTAAACAATCTGCCGTCATCATGCAATACAACCTTCCCCCACTCCCGATCAAACGTTGCGTCATCGCAGTGCTTACCGGTGTTTTGGTAGTATTCGCGACCCATTCCCTGCTCTACACAACAGCATTCCATGGCCTAGGCGAGGAGGATGGTTTTGCCGAGTCGGGCGGCGCGCTTTGTTTTCTAGGATCAGCTATCTCGTTTTTCTGGCTGTTTCTCCAGTTGAGGCGTCGACCCGAATCCACCCCGCATGATCTCGGTGCCTGGTGGTGGTATATTATCCTTGCTGCCCTGTTTGTCTTTATTACTGGGGAGGAAATCAGCTGGGGCCAGCGGATTTTCGGCTGGGCTACCCCTGAATGGATGGCGGAGAACAATGTGCAGGAGGAAACCACCATCCATAATCTGGAAATTTTTAATGCCCACACCAAGGATCATGAACTGAAGCCGTTCTGGCAGTCCTTATTGACGATGAACCGACTCTTCTCGCTATTCTGGCTGAGCTGGTGCCTGGTTCTTCCGCTTGCGGTGAGGTTCGTGCCAATCATTGCCAAGATCACCGGATGGTTTCGGGTGCCAATCCCAAACGTGGTCTACGGCTGTGTGTTTTTTACGGCATATGCTACCACCAAGGCATTCGTCATGATGAATGACCCAGAGGAAAAAATTCTCGCCCAAACTGATGAGATAAAGGAGGCGTTTTTTGCGTTGCTGTTACTGCTTGTCGCGATCGATTTTGTGAAACGTTACCGGGCAAGTACTTCGGCATAATACGCCATAGTTTGGTCAACGGTGGTTTCCGATCTGAATTTCTTCAGAAATAGCTCTTTGGCACGGCCACCCATCTTAACTCTCAGCTCGGGATTCTCCACTAATTCGCCAAGCCGTTGATGCAGTGTCTGCTCATCACCTCGCGGGATGACGTATCCGGTAATACCATCGTCAATTGCCTCAGCAGCTCCGCCCACCCCGGAAACGACTGTAGGGAGGCCTACGGACATCGCCTCAAGCGTGGACATCGGAAAGCCCTCCCAGTCGGAGACGAGCGCAAAGATGTCGCTGGTCC
>JARFPV010000514.1 GCA_029288115.1 Akkermansiaceae bacterium
CCCGGACATGAAGTTATCGGGCGAGCGTGATGGAAAATCCGAGGATCGCTGGGACTACAATGTTTACATCCCCGTCTACTCCCACGGATTCAGTTCATACTACGGCTGTGGCTACTACGGCAGACATAGATATTACGGAACATACTTCCACCCATCGGTTCATTACGTGCCGCGCCGTGGTTCATCCGTGTTTTTCAAGAACCACAAAGTCGTTGGTTGGAGCCGCGTGCAGCGCAATTTCTAAGTGCCCCTTCCTATCCAAAAAACAAGGTCGGCTGCACGTGGCAACCGACCTTGAAGTCGAAAGTCTGATAGTTCAGAAAATTACTCGGCGTCCTTCTTAGGTGCAGCCGTTTTGGCGGCTTTTTTAGCTGCTTTCTTGGCGGTCTTTTTCACAGCTTTTTTAGCAACCTTGGTGGCGGCTTTCTTGGCGGCTTTCTTGGCAGTCTTCTTCACAGCTGCTTTTTTCGCTGCTTTCTTAACTGTCTTCTTGGCAGGTTTGGACGACTTGCTGGCTGCGATGGTGGCTTTCACCTGCTCCTTCTTACGCTTGAGATACTGCTTGCGGCGGCTGCGCTTGATGACTTTGTTATGTTGTTTACCCATGGGAAATGATTGATGTGCAGGGGGGATTAACGTCTGTGTGTGTGGCAAGCAAGCCCAAAGTGTACGGAATCAGGCGGATTCACTCACTTATCTTCACGCTTTTTGCCGGTAAGCCGATAAAATGTCTCGTTGCTGACTTCGCGCGCTGCACGAATACTGTCTCCCTGCATTGCTAGAATGCGCTCCATACAGGCGTCCCGGTCTCCTGCAGAGGCAAATTCCATCCCAACCAAAGCACGTCCCACACGCTCACCGGAGTAGGCGTAGTTGAAGTAACACAGGCTGGCGATATCCTTCACCCCGGTCATGAACTCAAGGAAAGCACCGGCCCGCTCAGGAAACTCGATATTGATAAAAAGTGGATTCTCAAACAGCTCGGGAGAGTAGTTGATGATGCGGTAACCAACATCCTCGTCCTTGGAGACATCGATCGCCTCCACGCCACGTCCCTGCACCACGCGATCGAGCTCAGCATAGTCATCCACTGATCCAATCAGCCCAATCACAGGATGCTGGGGATCGGAATCAATCTTTCCATACTGAAGGTCGATGATACTGACGTCCTCCGGCAATTGACTCAGAAAGTCCACCAATGAACCTTTCCCTTCCGGAATGGGAACACGTAAAAAACGCCGGTGTTTTGAACCGATGCCCGCACGCATGGCGATGCCGCTGAGCTGGGCAAAATCCATATTCGCACCACAAACCACGGTGAGTACCTTTTCACCATCGGCAACCTCACCTGCCTGATCGTGTTTATGAAATCCAGCCAGTGCCATTGCACCGCTCGGCTCGGGGATGATGCGCAGGCACTCCCACATGCTGCGGATTGCGTGGCACACTTCATCGTTGGTCACCGTCACAATGCCATCCAGAAGCTCGTTACATAATTCAAAAGTTTGCTCGCCCACCTTACGCACAGCCGTGCCATCGCAAAAGACATCCAGGTAATCCAAGTCAACGGGTTCACCGGCATCTATCGCGGCAAGCATCGATGCCTGTCCCGTCCCCTCCACACCGTAGACCTTGACCTCCGGCCAATAACGCTTCAGCCAGCACGCCACAGCTGCCGCAAGCCCACCACCACCAACGGCGAGGTAAACCCGATCGAACGGCCCCTTGCCGCTCATCACCACCTCATCAGCCAGTGTTCCCTGACCTCCCATCGTCACGAGGTTATCGTAAGGATGGATATAGACCGCCTGTGTGTCGTCACAGAACTGTTTTGCCGCCAATCCGGCATCGTCATAGGTATCACCCACGAGCCGAATCTCAACGGCGTCACCACCGAAACGTTTGACCTCTCGTTGCTTTACTTCAGGAGTGGACCGCGGCATAAAGATCACTGCCTTGCAGCCAAGAGCTGCAGCCGAGAGCGCGACTCCCTGGGCATGGTTACCGGCTGAAGCCGAAACAACTCCCCTAGCCCGCTGCGTCTCACCCAGTGCCGCCATCGCGTTGTAAGCACCACGCCACTTGAACGCCTTGATCGGACCAAGATCCTCACGCTTGGCCCAAACCTCGGCACCCGTTCCCGGCAGAGTGAGCTGCTCCAATGGCGTCACCTCACCCACAGCATATACCCGCTCACGGGCTGCCAGGATTTCCTCGAATAGTTTGTCTGTGGTCGCAGGACTCATCAGTGTGTGGTGATATATCGGTGGGTAGGCTTTGTCCAATTACAATGCTTACGAGTGTGGTTTTTCAATGAGGTGCTGATTGCGGCGAAATTAGGATCCCGCGTCTGCGGGGTCGGCAGGATATGTGGACGCGATGGGCTGGGGTAGATTACTCCGTAGGTTGCCGACAGGTTGCAAACCTGTCCTACTTTTCAGGGGCAATACTATCAAAAAAAATCCGGCCTGCGGGAAATCGCGGGCCGGATGGAAAATCTATGTGAAGTTCGATCTAATTGCCCTGGTAAATCCAGTAGGAAATACCAATCACGATGAGGATCGCAATGAACACGAGCAGGTAAACCATTGTGCTGCTAGACGCACGCTCACCAGTATTCTGGAGTCGGTCGTAGCGGCCTTTGATCTTACCCTTGCGCAGGAATCCATCGTAGTTGCGCTGCAGCAGGTGGGTCTCAACCTGGCGCATGAAATCGAGTAGCACACCGACGATAATCAGCAAGCTGGTGCCGCCGAAGAATGAGGTAACCATAAATGGCAGTTCCTTGCCGATGATACCACGAGGCATCTGGGCAACAATCCATGGCAGGATGAAAATAATCGTCAGGAAGATCGCACCGGCAAAAGTCAGGCGAGTCATCGTGAAATCAAGGAAGTCCGCGGTGGGCTTTCCTGGACGCACGCCGGGGACGTAACCACCGCTACGTTTCAGGTTTTCAGAGATCTCACTAGGCTGGAACATGGTTGCCACCCAGAAGTAGGAGAAGAAGAAGATCATCACACCCGCTACCAGATAGTAAGTAAGCTCACCGCCTGCGAGGGCATTTTGAACTTTCTGCGACCATTCCTGCGTTGGAAATGCGGACTGAAGAATGAATGCGGGAAGCGAAAGGATAGCGGTGGCAAAGATGATCGGCATCACACCAGCGTAGTTCACCTTAAGCGGCAGATACTGGGTCTGCCCACCAAGCTGTTTGCGGCCCATCACACGTTTGGCATACTGGATCACAATCCGGCGCTGGGCTTGCGTAATGGCGATGGTCGCAGCGATCACGAACAGCAGGAATGCCACAAGGAATACGAGGAAGGCAGAAGCACCAGGACCAGCATTGTTACCGGTGACAAGAGTCTGCCAGGTGATAACCAGCGATCCTGGAAGCGCGGAGATAATGTTTACCGTAATAATCAGCGAGATACCGTTACCCAAGCCACGCTCGGTAATCTGGTCACCAATCCACATCAGCAAGAGGGTTCCGGTAACAATGGTCAGGACAGTCATGGCGATGAAACCAAAGCCATGCCCGGGCACCACTTCACCAAACTTGGAAATTCCACTCAGTCCGGGGATATTGCCGGGGTTCTTGAGGCTGATCGCAAGGAGGTATCCCTGCACCAGTGCAATCACGATGGTAACAAAGCGTGTATACTGGGTGATTTTCTGACGGCCACCGTCTTCCTTCGCAAGTTTGGAAAGCTTGGGAACCACCGCTGTCATCAACTGCATCATAATGGATGCCGAGATGTAGGGCATGATACCGAGAGCAAACACACCCATCTTCTGGAGTCCACCACCGGAGAAAAATCCGAGCATGGCACCAACAGCGGCTCCGGCTCCTTCATCACCACCCGCGGCCTGCTTGGCGGTCAGGAATCGGTCAATTACACTGGCATCAACACCCGGGAGGGTGACGTGGACACCGAGACGGACGATGACGATCATCGCCAAGGTAAAAAGGATACGTTCCCGGAGTTCCGGGACTTTCCATGTGCTCGCAAATGCGGAGATCATTGAATTGGATTTGTCAGTTGAAGTTAAAGAGTTGCCAGTTATCTGGCGTGCGCGCTGGGTTTATACGCATGGAGAGGAAGTGCGCAAGCACTTCCCCTCGATATAAACAAGTTATTTTGTGGGATGAAGCACTGAGATAAAACTGGCGGCGGCATGAGGCCATGCCACCCTACCAAATTTAGGCGATGCTTCCTCCGGCTTTTTCGATTTTCTCCTTCGCGGATGCGCTGACTTTGCAGCCTTCCACGGTGAGTTTTTTCTCGATATCACCATTGCCGAGGACTTTCACTGCATCGTAGGTTCCCTTCACAAGGCGTGCCTTCTTGAGGGTCTCCATGTTGACAGTGTCGCCATCTTCAAAGCGATCGTTGAGACTGGATACGTTGACCACGGCAATCTTGTCCTGGAAACGGGTGTTATTGAAGCCGCGCTTAGGAAGACGACGATGGAGTGGCATCTGGCCACCTTCGAAGCCGGGACGAACGCCACCACCTGAGCGGGACTTCTGACCTTTATGGCCACGTCCTGATGTCTTACCCAAGCCGGAGCTTTCGCCACAGCCGAGACGCTTCACACGGTGCTTGGCTCCGCGGTTTGGTTTGAGAGAATGTAAGTTCATTTCTAAATTTGGTTTTTGGTTTTCTTGACCGCCATAGCCTTGGCGGCGGAGGTTGGAACTTGGAGTTTAAGTCTAGAGAGACTCTTTGACTTTCTTGCCACGGCTAGCGAGGACTTCCTCACGGGTGCGCAGCTCGGAAAGTGCCTTCATGGTAGCTTTGACCACATTGGCGTGGTTGTTGGAGCCCAGGCTCTTACCAAGGACGTCAGTGATACCGACGGCCTCACAGACGGCGCGCACACCACCACCGGCGATAATTCCGGTTCCGGGGCTTGCTGGCTTGAGAAGAACCACACCGCCACCGTGCTCAGCCTGCACTTCGTGCGGGATGGTGCCGTTGACGATTTTCATGCGGACCAGTGAACGCTTGGCGTCATCACTACCCTTGCGGATGCATTCGGCGACTTCTTTAGCCTTACCGAATCCGACACCTACGCGGCCTTCCTTGTCACCGGAAACCATCAGGGCGGAGAAGCTGAAACGACGTCCACCTTTGGTAGCTGTGGCACAACGGTTGATGAAGACGACTTTTTCGGTCAGTTCCTTACCATCCTCAGTCATTGGCTTGGGAGGTGCCTGGCGTTGAGGGCGACCACCTCCACGGCGGTTACCGCCACGGCCGCCACGATTATTGTCGCGACCACCATCTTGCGGCTTGGCCTCGTCAGCAGCTGCGGGAGCGTCGGTTTTGGGTGCCTCGGCAGCTGGAGCGTCAGCAGCAGGAGCTGGTGCCTCGGCGGCTGGTGCAGGAGTTTCTGCGGGCTTCTCCTCGGGAGTGTTGTTTTCTGTTGGATTATCAGACATGATATAAAATGCGTGAGGGATTAGAATTGGAGACCAGCCTTACGTGCGGCATCTGCGAGTGCTTTGATTTTTCCGTGGTAGAGGTGGCCACCACGGTCGAAAACCACCTTCTCGATCTTGGCTTCCTGGGCGCGCTTGGCGACCAGTTCACCTACTTTCTCGGCAGTGGATTGGTTGGATGCAGCATTTTCAATACCTTTGTCCAGGCTGGATGCGGCACAGAGGGTGTTCCCTGCTGTATCGTCAATCACCTGAGCATAGATGTGCTGATTGCTGTAGCTCACGGCGAGGCGTGGGCATGCGTTAGTGCCAGCCACCTTCTTGCGGATGCGGCGGTGAATACGCTGGCGAACTTTCTTTCGGTTGAGAGTGCTCATTAGATTAGTAATTGGTAATTTGTAATTAGTAATTCAGTTTACTGGACGCTCTTACCGGCTTTACGGCGAACGCGCTCGCCAACGTAGCGAACTCCCTTGCCCTTGAACGGCTCAGGCGGGTAATAACGGCGAACTTCGGCAGCGAACTGACCCACAACCTGCTTGTTGATACCTTCCACCTTGATGTTGGTATTGCTATCAACGGTAACGGTGAGGCCCTCAGGAATGGGGTGAAGAATCGGGTGGCTTTTACCGAGGCTGAGATCCAGATTCTTGCCCTTGACGGCGGCACGGAAACCAACGCCCTGGATTTCCAGTTGCTTGGTAAAGCCGGTGCTGACGCCCTCGATCATGTTGCTGATCAGGCTGCGGGATGTGCCGTGAAGTGCCTTGTGACGGCGGTGCTCGGAAGCACGCTTCACGGTGACGGTGCCGTCCTCTTCCTCGAGGGAGATGCCTTCGGGCATGGTCCACTCAAGCTTGCCCTTGGGGCCTTCGACGGTGACATTGCCCGCATCATCAGCCTTAACGCTGACTTTCTCGGGCAGGGTGATTGTTTTTAATCCAATACGTGACATGGTATTATCCTCCTTTGGTTAGATGGTTTGAAAATGCGTGGGGTTACCACACGAAAGCGAGCACTTCGCCGCCAAGTTTCTCCCTGCGTGCAGCTGCACCGGTCTTCAGTCCCTTGGACGTGGAAACGATGGAGATGCCGAGGCCATTGAGGACACGCGGGATTTCTCCCGCACCGACGTAGCGGCGGATTCCTGGTTTGGAAATGCGCTTGAGATCTGTGAGAACGGCGGTGCCGCTGTCTGAGTATTTGACCTTCACCTTGAGCTCTTTGAACTTGCCGGTGGTGTCCACCTCGTAGTTCCAGATGTAGCCCTCATCCTGAAGAATCTGGGCGATTGCCTCTTTGATCTTGGAATGAGGTGCGGTGAAGCTCTCGTTGCCTGCGCGGGACGCGTTCTTCAGGCGGGTGAGAAAATCGGAAATAGGATCACTTAAAACTGCCATAGTGCTTGTAAATAGTTAGATGGTTAAAAATGTGTTGATAAATTAGGCAGCGTCGTCGGCTTTCTTGTTCTCACGGAACGGCATTCCGAGCGCCTTAAGAAGAGCGCGACCTTCATCGTCCGTGTTTGCGGTTGTGACAAAAATGAGATCGAATCCAAGCTGGCGCTTGATCTTATCGAGCTCAACTTCGGGAAAAATCGACTGATCGTTGATGCCGAGAGCATAATTGCCACGGCCATCAAAACTCTTAGGTGTGATTCCACGGAAGTCGCGGATGTTGGGAGCCGTGATGTTGATGAAACGATCGAGGAATTCCCACATGTGGTTGCCACGGAGGGTGACACGAGCACCTACGGCCTCGCCTGCGCGCACCTTGAAGTTCGCGACAGATTTGCGGGCGTATGAAATACTTGGTTTCTGGCCTGTGATGCGGGCGATTTCCTCAGTGGCATCTTCGACGGCCTGCTTGCGGTCACCAGCGTTACCCACGTGGGTGGTAACAACGATTTTTTCCAGGAGCGGAACCTGGTGTGGATTCTTGTATCCCTGCTCTTTAGTAAGTTCAGGAACTACCTTTTCTTGGTAGAATGTCTGTAGTGTTGGTTTCATAATTGCGGGTCAGCTTATTGTTATTAGGTCGCTTAAGCGCGTGGTTTTGGTTTGCCAATGTTCTACCATGGTTGTTCACCAGCGAGATTTTACGGTTAGGCTTTTTTGACGTTAGAAATTGCGATGGGGCCATCTTGTTCGATGATACCTCCGTCTGGATTAGCCTCAGACTTGTTGATGGCTTTTTTCATGATGCGAACACCTTCAACGACAACCTGACCT
>JARFPV010000579.1 GCA_029288115.1 Akkermansiaceae bacterium
CCAGAGCCATACCAAAGCATCCTGATTATCCGGGAAACTTGAAGCGATCGGATTACCCGCCTCGTCCACCGGGATAATGGTTGAGCCTGTGGTATCCACCCCAATCGCAACGACTTGATCGGGGCTAAACCCGGGCTCTTCTTGAGATGCCTCAGCGAGCGCCTCACGGATGATGATTTCGCACCCGTCCAAATAGTCTTGCGGATTCTGGCGGGCTACGTGGGGGTCAGACGGGTCTGTCAGGATTCCCTGCACACCCGATGGGTAAGGGAACACCACACTACTGAGCTCACGACCTGTTTCCAGGTCAACAATCAGGGAGCGACACGAGTTCGTGCCGTAATCGAGACCAATGGCGTAGTTAGGCATGACGATTAGTTTACGTTGATAAAGTCGATCACCCGCTGGTTGAAGTCGTCAAGGTTCTCCCAGTGGAAGGCATGACCTGACTCCGGATAAAGGTGCAGCGTGCTGTTAGGAAGCTCGGCGTCAATTTCCTCCGCCATCCATCGCGGCGTGAAAACATCTGCCTCACCACCAATCACAAGTGCCGGTGCCGTGATGTTTTTCAACTGATCGAGGGTGCTGTGATTGATGCATGCCGCGGCCTGCCCGTGAACTCCGTGCAGAGGCTGGGGGTTCGGGTCTTCGGAGGCACCCTGGCGGCCTTCTAACATCGAGGCATAAACCTCGGGGTCGTCCCAACTTCTCTTGTGGAAAATAAGCAGCTGAATCCACTCCATAAATGCGGCAGGTGTGAGGTGTGCCTTACACTGCTTCATGTGCTCGAATGTCGACTTCGCAAACTCATCGCAACGTGCCCATGAGCACATCAGCACGAGACTTTTCACTTTATCCGGGTGTCTGAGTGCAAGTTGCTGACCGATGATACTTCCCATCGAGCAACCAACAACATGAGCTTGCTCGATACCAAGTCCGTCCATCAAGTTGGCGTAATCATCCGCCATCATGGCCGAGGTGTAGTCACCGGGAGGCTTGTCACTCTGGCCAACTCCACGGTTGTCCGGGGTGATGCACTTGAATTGCTCACTCCATACATCCACGTGGGCTTCCCAGACTGCTCCGGGTGCGGTGATACCCATGATGAGAATCACAGGAACACCACCGTTCTGCTCGCCATGCACCTCGTAGTGCATGGTAAAATCATTTGTCGTATGTGCAGGCATCTTAGAGGGCGGGGATGAGGGTTTCGCGGATCCATTCTCCATCGTGCAGAGTGACACCATCCGGATCGTCAACAGCGGCAGGGGCTTCATCTTCACAGATCACCCAGCCGTCGTAGTCCTGTTCGACGAGCCACTTGGTGATACCTAACAGATCCACCTTACCCTGACCCATGAGGGCAAACTCGGGATTACCATCCCAGTCCTTGTAGTGGACGTGGTTGATCAGGCTGGCGTATTGCTTCATTTTATCCAGAGGATCCATCTCGCCGTTGATGATGTGCCCGACGTCAGGCGTCCAACCAGTCACGCTGCTGTCGAGGTTCTCAATGATGTCGGTGTAATCTTCCTCGGTGCGGTTGATTGATGTCTCAGGAGAGTTCGGGTGGAAACTGCATTTGATGCCGGCGTCAGTAGCGCGCTTGGACACGGCATTGACATTGGCAACGAGGTTCTTGCGTCGCTGCTCGAGATCGTGACGGCCATTCGGCATCTGCACCGTACAAAGCACCGCACCAGGGAACTGCTTGAGCAACTCAATCACACTGTCCGCTGCGGCACGCTCCTCATCGGTTTCCTCCGGGTTATTCCAGTCTTGGACAAAGGCAATCGCAGCGAGGTCCACTCCATGTTTATCGAGGCTTTCCTTGAGCAGAACCGGATCAGCCAGGTCTCCCATCCAGAAATGCATCGGCTCAATGCCGGTCATTCCCGCCTTTGCGGTGACTTCGATCATGTGGTCCAGTTTGTTGTCCCAGAAGGCACCTGATTCCTTCATGAACCAGGTGTAACATTCGTTTCCAAATTTAATTTTCATAGTTTTGTTAGATTTTGTGTTTTTCGATCATTGCTTTGGTGAAGGCGTAGCCGTCGCGGCAGATATCCATGCGCGGGTTGAACTCACGCCAGACGTTGATGGCATTGGCGAAATCAAGATCATCACGTGAGAATGCCTCGATGGTGTACCACCCGTCGTAACCAGTCTTGGCGATGGAGCCAAACACCTCGTCCCATGGAATATGTCCAGCACCGGGTGTGCCGCGGTCGTTTTCACTGATATGCACATGCGTCATCACCGGCCCAATGGTATCGATGGCTCCGGCAAATGATTTCTCTTCGATGTTCGCGTGGTGCGGGTCAAACATACCGCGCAAGTTCGGATGGTCTGCCAGGTCGACGAGCTTTTTCAGCTGTGCCATGGTATTGACGAGATAGCACTCGAATCGGTTGAGCGCCTCAGGCGTCAGGGTGATTCCTGCCTGTGCAGCGTGCTCTGCAGCAGCGTGGAGAACCTCCGCACTGCGTTTGTATTCATCCTCTTGCGGCTCGTCGCGCGAGAAGGTGGCGAATGCCGAGTGGAAAGGACCACAAATGTTCTTTCCGCCTGCAGCGTGCATGTTGTCGATCGCCTCCTTGATCTTGTCTAACCCAGCCTGCCTGACTGCGGCATCTGTTGAGATGGGGTCCTGGTCAGGCCCAAGCCCAAGGCATCCGTTCACCTCTAAATCGATGGATTGTAGAAACGATCCGACCTTCTCGTAGTTGGCGCGGTCTGGCTCGGCGAGGAAGATCTCAATGCCGTCGTATCCGATTTCCTTGAGTGCCTCAATGTCTGCGAAGTGCTCCTCGGTGACATTCGTCGACCAGAGGTGCATGTTCATTCCAATTTTCATAATGTTTAACGGTGATTATTTGCCGGAGTGAGCAACATCAACATCGACCATGGTTTTCAGGATCGTGTCCCATGTCGATTGTTTTTCCAATGTCGCATTCGGGAACATACAACCATCCCAACAGAGGTGCTTGATCTCGGGTCTCGGGTTGCCGTTTTCATCAAGCAGCCAGTAACCTGAGCATTTGACGATATCGAGTCGGCCGTTCGGATCGTCCGCAGGGCAATGGCGACCGGTCTTATCGTGCGCGCCGGTGCCATGCACCGAGCCATCGTTCTGTGCCACGTGGAAATCGTACGTCCAGGGGCGCAGTTTGTCGGTCATCGTCTTGTAGGCCGCCCAGAACTCTTCATCGGTGTAGGGTTCCTTGAGCAGGGCATGTTGCTCGGCGTTGTATCCAAGCAAATACAGGTAGGTATGAGCAAGGTCGGCCTGGAACCCGACTCGGTCCGGCATCCCGGTTTCCTCAAGCAGGTCCAGCATGTCCTTCCATGAGTGCATGCCGCCCCAGCAAATCTCGCCTTCGGCGACAAGCACTTCGTCGTGATCCGCCGCGACTTTTCCACATTCCTGGAATGTCTGTGCCATCAATCTGGTGTTCGCAGCAGGGTCAGCCGCCCAGTCCTCAACACCTGTGGCGGAGTCAATACGGATCGAGCCGTAAGACCTCACTCCGTGCTCACGCAAAATAGCCGTGTAGCGGCACGCTTTTTTCACCGCACCCACAAATCTGTCACGCGCTGCCTGGTCGCCCATCGCGCTGCCACCCCCGGTTTCCTGCCAGATCGGAGCCACCACGGATCCAATTTTCAGACCTTTGGCGGCAACATCATCGGCAAATTTCCGGATATCATCCTCGCTCGCATCAATATCCAGGTGGGGGAAAAAGAGAAACAAATCAATACCATCGTAGCTTCGACCACCCGCGTCACTCGCTGTAGTCATGCTAATCATTTTCTCCAGAGAAATGGGTGGTTGATCACTGCCCTCTTCCTTGCCGACGAGTCCCGGCCACATTGCGTTATGTAGTTTCCATGCCATGTGGCAGAGCCTAGATAGCTCATTCTGGAAATTCTAGGATATATTCTCAGATTTTTGACATCCGGGTTTGGAAAATCATTCCGTGCGCTGCGCAATCATATAGACGTGCGGCTCTGTCGGTCCCTGATCGAATTCCACATGCCTCACCACACAACCAAACTGATGCAACAGACGAAAGTATTCCGGAATTCCCAACGTGCTGTATTCAAAGTCCTCACCCTGGAATGTCCCCGAGATTTTGCTCGGCTCATGGCTGCCACCACAAGTAAACATAACAACCCCACCTGGAGCCAAAGCATTACACATGTTTTTTAATGCAGCTTCGTGCAAGTCGAGTGGAAGGTGAAACGTGCTGTCCCATGCACAAACCAGATCATACTCGGTCTCGGTCTTCCACTGAGATATATCCGCGACCGCAAACTCACTCTCAGGGTGTAGCTCACGGGCATGACGGATCATTTCCTCCGAAATGTCGATCCCGTCTACCTGAAAACCATGTTCCTGCAGCTCGTTGATAAAACGACCACTGCTGCCGCAGCCCACATCAAGAGCACGTTTCCTGTTGGTGACCCAGGTAACCGCACGCCTGAGCTGTTCAACACCATAACCAGATGCCTCATGTTGCTGACGCCACCATTCAGCAATGCGGTTGTACTTTTCTCCAGTTACCTCAGGTTTCATTTTACTTACGCATCGCAGCACACCCCTCTTCTCCAAAATATCGCAGCAACATTTTTCTGGGTGCCTTCTGCATGTCAACAAGCACAAGGCAATCCAGAGAATTGTTAAACAAAGGATCCACATTAAACTCTAACAATGTGGCGTTAAACTTAAGATACTGGCGAAGTAATACCGGCACACCTTTTCCGTCTGGTTCTGTTTCAGAAATCGCTGCCGAAACCTGATCAATGTGTTCTAACCGGTCACTAATATGCACATCAGGCAGGTCTGGGTAGGCGTTTTGCGGATGCACGAAGCGAGCAAGAGAGTCTTCTCGGTGGCTCGTTCTCATAAACCTAACCATCAGGTCTTGCGAAATCCTCGTATAGTCATCACTGATACTGATACACCCAAACAGTTTATGATAACGGGGATACCGCACTAAAAAAGCACCCACTCCACGCCACAACAAGGCAAGGGGGAAAAAGGATTTCTGATAATCAGAAGCCACAAATGCACGGCCTAGCTCCAGCCCTGGATTCAAATAGTCTAAAAACGGCTGCTCAAAATCAAAGAAGGAAGCAGTCACCAACCCGCTCGGACCGAACTCCGCTATGATCGTATCTGTCCGCCCCATACGATAACCGCCGGCAATTTTTCCACGTTTCGGATCCCAAAGAAAGAGGTGCAGGTAATGATCATCAAAATCATCCAGATCCAGCGGCCTGCCGGTGCCTTCACCAACTTCACGAAAACATGTTTCACGCAATCGTCCGATTTCATGCATCACCGCCGGCATCGATTCCGGCCCGGAAAGATACACCTCCAAACCCCCCTGACTAGCAAGCGCACCACCACCCAAACCACCACCATTATGCGCCAAACGCTCAACCTCTGCACGCACCTGGGCCGGGTCTGCCGGGTCAGCGATGGGTTGCCATTGATCCATGGGGTTTGTGACTTGGGTGTTTCTCTCTTCGTCCAGCTGGTTTGTTCTTGTTGTCATGTCCACAGGGTTTGCACCATGAAGACATTCTCAAAACGATAGGGTCTGTTCATGCGGTGTTTGCTGCCACGGCTGCGCGGTGCTTAAGTGTCGATGGCGCTACTCCGAACGTGCTACATATTTCAGTGTCGTTACCGACACATAGACTCCGAATCATCGCAAAATGGTGCACCGTGTGACTGACTAAAAACTGTAGCTCGCGACCAACACTTGAAACCTGCCACTGCACACACGCATCGACTGCCTTGCCCTGATCCTCACCGCTGTCCATCTTGACACGTAATTCACGGGTTGTGGTGTCTTGGCTATCACTCCCTTTGAGGGTAACAAAAAAATTCCGGAGCTCATCAACTCTCTCTTTCGCTGCGAGCGTTTCTGTTTCAACCGCATGGTCTCGCTTACGCGCGTCATAATCGACCTCGCCCGCCTCGAGGCCGCCTACAAATGCCTCATAATGCTCAAGACAGTGCCGCAGGTGCGCACCCACACTGGAATTGTAAAAACCCGGTTCACATCTCGCGTAACAACTGTCTTCTAGCCGGTCTACAAGTTCCGCAGCCTGTTCCAGAAAATGTAAATTGGCATCGATGAGTTTTTCCATGTCTCAGTGGGAGTTTCGATAGCCACAGTTATTCCTCTCGCTCAAATAATTCAGAAAACACCATCGTGCCAGCCTCCGTTTCAAGTGTACTGATCACAGTGACGTCCTGGGTGGTATTAATCTTATTAGCGGCATTATTCACCACAATCATAGAACCGTCCGGCAAGTAACCCACAGCTTGGTGCTCGTCCTTACCAGCACGAACAAGAGGTAGCCTAATGCGTTCACCCACGGCAATTTTGGGTTTGAGTGCCTGATTCAAGTCGTTGATGTTGAGCACCGTGATCGCCTGAAGGCGGGCTGCTTTTGTTAGGTTGTCATCTGTTGTTAGCAATCGCGCCGATAACAACCGGCTGACATGCATCAGTCGCGCGTCGTGCGTGTCGCTGCCACGATCCGATTCGGAGTCGTGAATGGTAATCCGGAACTTGTCGTTTTTCTGCAGCCTCTCCAGCGTTTCCAGTCCCCGTTGTCCTCGGGCGCGTCGTGACGCCGATGGTGAGTTTGCCATAATGTGGAGTTCCTCTAACACAAACCGGGGAATAATGAGGTTACCCTCAAGAAACCCAGCATTCAGAACACCGAATAATCGGCTGTCTGTGATCACATGCGCATCCATGAGTAGTGGCGGACCCGGGGTCGATTCCTTGTGAAAACGAACATACGGAATCAATAGAGAAAAATCATCACCACCACTTCGTAGCGCCAACACGGCACCAAGGAACCCAAGGCTTGAGTACAATGTGACATGGATCGCCAATACAAGGGCTTCCAGTTGCTCCACTTTACCTGAAAGGGTGGCCTCAATCAGGCTGATCACTCCTCGGCTTAGCAGCCACGCACAGAACACCCCGATCAACAGGCCCACTGTTGCGTTTGAAAATCCGCGCAAAGTAAACTGCTTCATCAGCGTTTCCACCAAAATGAAAAAGGCTGCCACGACAAGCCCCACAACAATACCAACCCAGATCTTGTCCGGCCCACCAATGTGGTTCGCTATAGCAGCACCCGCCAATTCGCAAATCAGTAGATAAACCAATCTGGCTGTATTGACGGAGCGTATGGCTGGTTTCCTGCGCATCTCCGTTACCATGCACAATTTATCCCTGCCCCGCAAGACAAACGTCCAAACCTAACTATTCAGTCACAGAGTTATATCCGGATACCCAAGCGATTCTACAACATCACGCATCACCCTGGTTGCTTCTTCGGCGGACCCCAATGATGTCAATGACTCATGATTTATCATCCGACTCGCCCGAAATGTTACAGACTTTCCCTTCATCGCCAAAAATGCACGAATAATCAGCGCAGATCTCATCATCGGGTGAACAGTTCCTAACAATTCGAACCATAACGGATTTTCTCCGAAATAACGCACCGGCAGTACAGGCGAGCCTGTCTTCATCGCTAAACGGACAATATGTGGTGACCACTCAGGATCAGCGATACGAGCCAGATCGTTTCTCCATCGCGATACCGCACCTGCAGGAAAAACAACGAGTACACCACCTCCACGCAAGTGATCGAGCGACGCTTTCATCGCCGTGCGATTCATTCCCGCCGCACCATCTTCGCCCATGATGTGTAACGGAATACTCCATTTATCCATACCCGGGAGACCCGAAACCATCGAGTTCGCTAGCACCTTGGTATCCGGCCGGACTCCGGCACATGCACCCGTGAGAGATATGGCATCTGCACCGCCAAAGGCGTGATTCGCTACCACCACCGCAGATCCAGTTTGAGGAATCCTCTGTGGAAAATCACCCATATCCATCTGCATCTTCCGATCATTAATAATCCCCAGAAACAAATTTTCACCACCGGATTCTTCGTTATCCCGCGCTTTGGAAAATACCTGGTAGATCGAATAGATACCTAACAACCTGTGCAAACACTCCCGTAAACGAGCTCTCCAGCCGCCACTGGCAAGCCAAGGCACCAGCTTGGCAAGATCCATGCTCGCTGGTAGTTGTTCCCTGTCTGCTGCCTCACTCACAAGAATACGATACGTTTAACTCACCCGACTGTGAAGCGCGTTTGCCGAGAATGCTTGATCTCTTTACATACCGCCTGTTGGATAACCGCCATGGAAACCCCCGAATGCACCACCCACGAAGAAGTCATGTTTTTTGATACGGATTGCGGTGGCGTCGTACACAATATCGCCTATCTGCGAATGATAGAAACCTGCAGAACCCGTCTCGCCACACAAATGGGTATGGACCTACCCGCCATGATGGAAACTCAACTATTTCCCGTCGTCGTTCGTACAGAAATCGACTACAGAAGCCCCGCCAAGCTCGGGGACAAACTCGTCATACATGGTCAGTTGGAAAAATTGGAGCGTGCTCGCTTCTGGTGTTCATTTAAAATGCTACGTGAAGGAGACGACAAACCTCTTATCACATGCCGACAAGCCTTGGCCATGGTGCAAATGCCACAAGGACGTCCACAACGGTTACCAGAAGACTGGCAAAACAAGTGGGGATAAAATTCGCTCTAAGTAATCCCGGATTCCCACCCACTTACTCTTCGGCCGTAACACGAATATCCGTTAGAGCATCAATAAAGTCTCCCAGGATCTCAGCAGGAACCATAATCGTATCTCGGTTACCGGATACTTCTTCGGTAATTTTAACCACCTTGCCTCTCGCGTTTTCCTTCAGGTCGAGATAAAAGGTCTTGCGGTCAGCGAGTATCTTTTCGGTATGCAGCAGGTCGTCGTTCCTCATGGGTAATATCAGTTTGTCAAACAGGTGATCCCCATCACCCCATACATGCCAGCTAAGGTCAAGCAAGGAGTCGAAATCATTTGATGAATACAAAAACCCTACCCTGCCGCTTGTTACTTGTTCACGTGGTGAGGAAGATATGATTTTTTCAATCTATAAATTCTTCTTCTTCTCTTTGTGAATAAGCCAGCCAAAACAGTGTTTCACGTTGATTCTACAGACGTTCCACGCGAATAATAACCTGGGAAATAGACGGTTAATTCTGATTACCACAGAGGTTATTTAAAATGCCTAAAGTAGAAAAACACAAGGCACAAACAATCTATTCACAATCACAGCACTGTTGTTCACAGCTTGATTTGCCCGCATACACCACCTAAGAGTCTCCCATGACAAGCGATGAGCAATGGATGGCCCAAGCCGTCGCCGAGGCACGTAAAGGCATCGGTCTTACATCTCCAAACCCACCAGTCGGAGCTGTCATTGTAAAAAATAACATCGTCCTCGGTAAAGGGTGGCACCAAAGGGCAGGAGAGCCACATGCTGAACGGAAAGCAATCGAGGACGCTTCCACCAGCAACGGAAACGACTCCATGAAAGGAGCAACGATCTATGTGACACTCGAACCATGTTCGACAACCGGACGCACCCCCGCTTGTACCGATGGCATCCGTGAAGCCGGAATTACACGTGTGTGTTATGGATCGGTTGACCCTAACCCAGCTCATGCAGGTAGGGCCGACGCGATTCTAACAAACCAAGGAATCAAGGTGGATCAAATCGCAGACACAACAGATTGTGACTCATTAATTCGTGCATTTGCAAAAGTCCAAAACACAGGACTACCCTGGGTCACACTCAAATCCGCGATGAGTCTGGACGGCCACATCACCCGCCCAACAGGGGAGGGGCAATGGCTAACATCGCCGGAATCGAGGACAGTGGTTCAGCGTATGCGCTACGAATCCGATGCCATCCTAACAGGCGGACAGACCCTCCGCGTGGATGACCCCGCGCTTACCATCCGCGATACCTCGCTCCCCAACAAGCCGCAACCGTGGCGTATGGTTGTCACTCAGGGGGACAAGGCAAGTTTACCACCTACCGCACAGCTGTTTACCGATACCCACGCCGACAGAACTCTGGTGCAAGAAAACGGAGACCTTACTACAGCGCGTCGAACGCTCGTCGCCAAAGGATGCAATTCTGTTCTGGTGGAGGCCGGGGGCACATTGATGTCTGCGTTTTTACGCGCTGGTCTCGCGGATGAGGTTGCGCTCTTTTACGCGCCCCTCATCACCGGCACAGACATTTCTGCCTTCGCCCCGCTACCGGAAGACATACCCCTCGCTGATCCCACCTACACCCGTATTGGTAACGACATCCTTCTCCGCGCTTCTATTCTGAAAACTGAAAACTGATAAACTGCATTATAATTTCCACCACCTGTTATACTTGCCGCACGATACAAATTTCGGCATCATGCGTGCGAATTAACCCAATATCAATATGTTCAAACGCATCGGCAATCTCATCAAAGGCTTCTTTGGCCTGTTCATCGGCGGTATCGAAAAGAATAACCCGGAAGCTCTGTTAGAAGTGGAAAAAGAAAACCTGCGAAAGCAGATTTCCGAGTTCAACAAAGGTCTCGCTACCCACGCAGCGCTCGTAGAGAAACTTTTTTCACAAGCAAAACGACTCGATAAGGAAGAAACCGAACTGCGAGCCAAGACCGCTGCCAACCTCAAGGCGGGAAACCGTAAATTAGCCGGCGAGCTCGCCCTCAAGCTGCAAGCTACAGACAAAGAGCACGATGAAGTACTCGAACAACTCGAAAGCGCTGAAACTCGCTATAAAGAACTCGTCAAGGCACGGGATGTGTCAGTGAAAACCGCGAAAAAGAAAATAGAGGACCTGTCACGTAATATCGATGAAATGAAAGTCCAGAAGGCCATGGCAGAACTCAATGAAATGGCGTCTGGAATGATCACCGAAATCGGAGGCTCAGGTGATACCTTGAACCGACTCGAGGAAATGGTTGAGGACGAGCGCAATAAAGCCGCTGGCCGTGCTCGCGTCGCCAAGGATTCCGTCAATATGGAGGATATCAATATGCAACAGGCAGAGGAGGAAGCGCTCGCAGAAATGGCGCTTGCCGACTTCGCCGCCGCCGAGGGAATCGAACTGGCTGCCGAGGAAAAACCAGCCACCGAAGAAGGCGAGAAAAAATCAGACACAACACAAGGCTCCATGGGCCCCGGGGTATCCGAGTAGATATTGACCACTCACCAAAACCAAAACGGGCGGACTTTTTCACAAGGTCCGCCCGTTTTATGTAATGTTGCTGATGTTTTGATCACTCATCAAACCACTCATCATCCGGGTCGAATGCTGGCACCGGAATGTTGATGATACGCAAGTTTCCCACAGCCCTGTGTCTGCAACCTGGCTTGATGTATATCACCGACATCGGTTTTACGGCGACGAGATCTCCGTCCAACTCCATGTGACCTTCACCCTCAAGCACAAGATAGATTTCTGTTAGCTTTTTGTGGTAGTGGCTTTTGCTGTCCTTTGAAATGTCTACCAGATGAATCGTAGCCACAGCGTCTTCCACCCCCACAAAGGCGCGCCTCGTAGAGCCACACGGGCAATCATTTCGTTCAATGGCATCAAAATTTTCAACGTGATATTTTTTCATCTAAATAAATTATATAACTTAACCGACTTCGATTGAAACAGTGAAATGCGAAATCAATTCACTCCAAAAAACCGGGCAAAGTCGCGGTGCGATTACGCGATAGAATCATCGATGTACGTCCACATCATTGTTTGCGGTCAAGTGCCCACTCCAAAGAAACTCGAGGCCTGATTCTAAACTTGAGCAAACCTCTACCACTCTCCTTGCTGAAGGTAATCATCATGGCGGCGCCTTCAACATTCTGATGAAGTGTCACATGCTCAACTTCTAGAATATGAAGCCCTGTCAGCAGCTGATTATCTGTGAAAAGTCGAATTTCATATTCTCCATCAGATGGATACATCTTAATCTGTCTCTTATACACATCTGACGCTGCCGACGAAGATTGTCTAGTGG
>JARFPV010000663.1 GCA_029288115.1 Akkermansiaceae bacterium
CTTTCTGTCCGATCCGCATTTCCAAATGACTACCACACTCAAACAGAATGCCTCGAATCGATGAGACAGGCCGATTTCTGGGATCACCACAAGCCAGCATCACGAAGATAGTTAGAAAAAGTATTGGCTGGCGACTCCGGGATAGACGGTCGCCACTTCTGCCTCGAACAACTCTCGCACGCGTGGAAATATGATGCTGAAGGGCTGAACAATTACTATGAAAAATCCGCACCAGCCCTTGCCGTTGATGCTGTACGCAAGGCACTGGATGACGCAGCACTATCGCCGGGTGACGTCGATGTGATTTTTGTGAGTTCATGCACAGGATATCTCTGTCCTGGTGTGAGTAGCCATGTAGCTGAGCAGTTAGGGCTACGGCCTGATGTTTTTATGCAGGACATGACGGGCTTCGGTTGTGGTGCTGCCGTACCACTGATTCGTGCAGCACATGGAGTTATCCAATCCAATCCGGATCTTGTCGCGGTCACAGTTTCCGTGGAAGTCTGCTCGGCAGCATTCTATGTGGAAAACGACGTCGGAGTCTTGGTGAGCACCTGCCTGTTTGGCGACGGTGCCGCCGCTGCCGTCTGGAGTGGTCACGGTGGCAACTGGCAGGTGGATCATTTTCAATCACTACACATCCCCGAGGAGCGCGAGAAAATCCGCTTCACCAACGCGAAGGGTATGTTGCGTAACCAGCTCCACCGCACGGTTCCCGAACTCGCTGGAGAAACGGTGAACAAGCTCTACCAAAAACGCACACGCGATCCCGACGAGTGGATTACCCACGGTGGCGGGCGGGATGTGATCGAGCAGTTAGAAGAAGTTCTTCCAGTGAAAAATCTAACCTATGCTCGCGAAGTCATGCGCAAATACGGTAACCTGAGCAGCCCGTCTGTTTTGGTCGCATTAGAGCAATTTCTTGATGAAAATCATGACAACGCCGAAAACCTATGGGTGTGTGCGTTCGGTGCAGGATTTTCCGCACACAGCTGCGAGCTAGAGCGAGTTTCTTAACTCATCGAGCCTGCTACTTGCTTGATGGCTGCCGGATAGAGCCCGTGCTCCTGCTCTTGAATCCGGGCGTGCAAGCTCTCCGCTGTGTCGTCGGGCAGCACCGGAACCTTCGCCTGAAGAATGATGGGACCAGTGTCCATACCGGCATCCACATAGTGCACGGTGCAACCGGACTCTTCTGCCCCGGCATCGACCGCCTGCTTCCATGCCATCAACCCGGGAAACTCAGGCAACAGCGACGGGTGGATGTTGATGATCCTGTCAGGAAAGATATCGAGTAACGGTTGCTTCACCAGTCGCATAAAGCCAGCGAGGCAAACGAGATCAACGCCAAGCGATTTGAGTTTCTCCGCAACCTCCCGCTGGGACACATCCGGAAAGCGGGTCTCATACCCCTGACAGTCAATCACCTCTGCAGCAATGCCTGCATTTTTTGCCCGCTCCAGGATGTAGGCGTCAGGATTATCAGAAAGCACCAACACGATCTCCGCATTCAAACTGCCATCCTGAATCGCATCGAGAATTGCCTGCATGTTGGAGCCAGACCCAGAACCAAGCACCCCGAGTTTGATTTTGCCGTCACCTGTGGACATGCCCATGTCCTAGTTGGGGTAAATCATTCGGGCAATTGTAATCTTGCTTCTTTGCTCTTTTCTCTTATTGCTCGCACTCATGCAAGATCCACGTATTCCTCAGCTCGCCCGTCAGCTTGTCCGCTACTCCACCGCTGTCAAAAAAGGCGAAAAGGTGTTGATCCACCTCGTTGACGTGCCAGACGAGATCGGGGTGGCACTCATCAAGGAGGTTCGGGCACGCAAGGGCATTCCCTTCATCAAAATTGAACACGGATTAGTATCCCGTGCGATGTCCATGAACGCCACCGATGAGCAATATAAAATCATCGCCAAACACCAGATGGCCGAAATGAAAGACATGGACGCCTATATCGCCCTGCGCGGCTCAAGCAACATCTGCGAAAATAGCGACGTCCCCACGGCCAAGATGAAAACCATCATGACCCACATGCGCAAGGTGCTGAACCGGCGTGTCGATCATACGAAATGGTGTGTACTGCGCTGGCCACATCCGTCGATGGCCCAGCAGGCAGGCATGAGCACCGAGGCATTCGAGGACTTTTACTTCGATGTCTGCCTGTTCGATTACAAATCTCAAATCCCCGCCATGAATGCCCTGAAGCGCATGGTGGAAAAAACCGACCAGGTCCACATCGTCGGACCAGGCACCGATCTTCGTTTCTCACTCAAAGGCATCCCAGCCCTGATCAGCGCCGGAAATTACAACGTGCCCGACGGAGAAGTCTTCACCGCCCCGGTCAAAAACAGCGCCGAAGGCGTCATCCAGTACAACGTGCCGTCTCTCTACCAAGGCATCCCGTTCGACAACGTACGCTTCGAGTTCAAAGAAGGAAAAATTATCAAGGCGGAAGCAGGAGCCCAAACCAAGGCACTCAACAAGATCCTCGATGCGGATCCTGGAGCACGTTACATTGGCGAGTTCGCTCTGGGCCTTCACCCCGGCATCAAAGAACCCATGCGCGATATCCTCTTCGATGAAAAAATCGCCGGCTCGTTCCACTTCACACCCGGCCAGGCGTATGAGGATGCCGACAATGGCAACCGCTCGCAGGTCCACTGGGATCTGGTCAATATCCAGCGCAAGGACTACGGCGGTGGAGAGATCTACTTCGACGGCAAACTGATCCGCAAAAACGGACAGTTTCTTGCCAAATCACTGCAGAAATTGAATTTCTAAGCGATGGAAAAAGAATCCCATGCGCTCTACGAATGGGTAGAGAGCTTGTTTCAGTATGGAGCAGGCATGGCACGGGTCAGCTTACGGTTCGTTCGAGTCATCTGGCTAACGACAGCCGCCGCACTGCTGGGTGGAATTTTTTATCTTACATGGCAAACCGGTGCCCACTGGCTCTGGACAACCGGCTATGGCATCATCGCCCTGCTCCCCATCATTGTACTGACCTACTACCACTGGATACTCACTGGGCTGATTAAAGCCCCAGAACAATTGGAATCCGTACGGGAAACATTGGTCCGCTTTCAACAAGAGCACCCCGAGGAAACCAAAGAGGTCATCAAACACAAAATCTCTGCCGTCGGACGATGGAAAACCTACAAACTCATCGGCAAGGTGGTGAAGGACGTTTTAAAAGGTGCAGGCGATGTCGGTTCCTCGTAGGGTACTTCAAAATTCTCACTTCGATGGCCAACCCCGTGTTCTGGTTCATCCTAGTCATCTCACTCATACTTGCCCTCACGTTTTCCACCTGTATGATCATGCTTCTTGGCATTTTGCTCCTCTTCGGCTGATCAATCAGCCGAAAAACCACATGCCAACCAACCGTATTCCTTGTCCCATGCTAAAGAATTTACTGCTCGCACTTGTCTTCCTGCCTCTCACCGCACAGGCAAAGTCACCCAACATCGTCTACATCCTGCTCGATGATGCCGGCTATGGCGACCTGTCCTGCTACGGGCAGAAAAAATTCACCACACCGAATATCGACCGCATCGCCAAGGAGGGGATGAAGTTTACCCAGCATTACTCCGGCTCCACTGTTTGTGCGCCCACACGGTCCGTCCTGATGACTGGCCTCCATACCGGCCACACCCAGTCGCGCGGCAACCGCGAACACAAACCCGTCGGCCAGTTCCCCATTCCCAAAGAAACATTCACCATCGCCGAAGCCCTGAAAGCCAAAGGCTACGCCACCGGCGCATTCGGTAAGTGGGGGCTCGGATTTCCTGGATCCGAAGGTGACCCCACCAATCAGGGGTTCGATCGCTTTTTCGGCTGGAACTGCCAACGCAACGCGCACACCTACTACCCGACCTGGCTCTACGACGGCCAAAAGAAGGTTGAGTTCGACGGCAAAACCTACGTCCACACCCTGATCATGGACGAGAGCCTGAAATGGGTTAGGGAAAACAAAGACAATCCCTTCTTCCTCTACCTCCCCATCGCCATCCCACACGCCGCGATGCACGTGCCGGAAAAGTACGCCGCCCCATTCCGGAAAAAATTCCCCCAGTTTGAGGAAAAAGTAGGCCGCTACGGCAATAATAAACCCTACAACACCAACCCGGCCGCACAATTCGCCGGCATGATGACCGTGATGGACGAAGGCATCGGCCAGCTCATGGCCCTGCTCAAGGAACTTAACCTGGACGACAACACCGTGGTCATGCTCAGCTCCGATAACGGCCCGCACAAGGAAGGTGGCCACATGCCCGATTTCTTTAACTCCAACGGCGGACTCCGCGGCTATAAACGCGACCTGAGCGAGGGCGGCATCCGCGCTCCACTCATCGCACGCTGGCCCGGAAAAATCAAACCCTCCACCACCAGCCACCACATCTCCGCCCACTGGGACCTCTTCCCCACCGTCTGCGACATCGCTGGTGCCGACACCCCGGAGGGCCTCGACGGCATTTCCTACCTGCCTGAACTGACTGGTAAGGAGCAGAAAAAACACGAATACCTCTACTGGGAATTCATGGAACGCGGCGGAAAACGCGCCTTACGATTTGGAAAAAACGGCGAATGGAAAGCCATCCAACTGAAGATGTCCAAAAACAAGGACGCACCCATCGCCCTCTACCACCTGCCCGAGGACCCTCAGGAAAAAAACAACGTCTCAAGCCATCATCCCGAGTTGATCAAATACGTTAAAGAAACCTTCGATCAGGCACACACGAAAAATCCACATTTCCAGTTTCAGTGGGAAAAGTAAGCTCCATTATTCTGTTAGCCACCGCCTGGCTCACACTCTGCCAAGCGGAAGAAAACAAGGGTCTTCATATCTCCCTGATATCCGACAGCATCTCTATCGCTCCCGGAGACAGCTTCACCGTCGGGCTCCACATCCGACACCATCCTGGCTTCCACACATACTGGAAAAACCCAGGCATCGTCGGCATGGCCACCGCCATGGAGTGGACACTCCCTCCCGGCTTCAAGGCCGGCAAGATTCAGTGGCCCTTCCCCGAACTCACCACCATGGCTAGCCACCCGTGCCACGGTTACGAACGTGATGTCACCCTGCCCGTGAAAATCACCGCACCCAAAAACATCACCTCAAAAACCATCACCCTGACCGCCAAAACACGCTGGATGTGTTGTGCCAAAGATTGCTACCCCGGATTCAAAGACTTCTCGATCACTCTTCCGGTTTCCAAACAAAACATCCTAAACAAAAATACATCCAAGCTCTTCCAACAATCCGTCAGAGAACTCCCAAAACTCACAGCTCCATGGAAAACCAAGCTTATCACCATGGCCGACCACGCCACCATCAAACTCCAACTGACACCAAACAAAGAAGACTCCCCTGCACCCGAGTATGCTTTTTCCGAGGACGGCCAGATCTCATCAAACCTAGCCCAAAAGTTCATCAAACAAACCGATGGCTCCTACCTCATGACCATCGCACGCTCAGAATTCTCTCCCAAAGAAAAAAATAAACTACCCGCCGTGATCAAGGCGGGAAAAAACCACTACTTCATCTCGCCAAGCTATCCAAAATTAGATAGATAGTGACCATGAAGATTTTCCTAACCCTCCTGCTCACCGTTCTCCCGCTCGCAGCCCAAATCACCTACGAAGGAAAATCCGGACCAGGTAAGGGTAAACATATCGTTTTTGTCGCTTCCGATCACGAATATCGCACTGAAGAGACTTGCCCCGCTCTTGCCCGCATCCTCGCACAGCATCATGGTTTCAAAACCACCGTGCTTTTCGGCGTAAATGAAAAAGGTGAGATCACCGCCGGAGCGTCCGACATCAAAGGTCTCGAAGCACTGGAAAAAGCCGACCTCATGGTCATTTTCACGCGCTTCCTCAATCTCCCACACGACCAGATGAAACACATCGTTGCCTACCTCGACCGCGGCGGCCCAGTCGTGGGACTGCGCACCGCCTCCCATGGTTTCAAAATTCCAGACGGAAACCAATACGCCAAATACAGCTTCCGTTCCAAAGACCCCAAATACGAAAAAGGCTTCGGCCACCAAATCCTCGGCAACACCTGGGTGGGCCACTACGGCCGAAACCATAAACAAGGCACCCGTATCCAACTCATTCCCGAGCAGAAATCACATCCCATCCTTCGAGGCGTTAAGGACAATGCATTCTGCCACGCAGGTGCCTACAACGGGATCGCCCGCGAAGGGTTTACAGTTTTGACTAACAGCCAGCCGCTTGTCTCCATGGAAAAGGATGCCGATCCCGATCCCAACAAAAAACCCGTTCCTTCCACCTGGACCCGACACTACACCGCCAAAAACGGAACCAAAGCCCGCGTCTTCCATTCCACCCAAGGTGCGTCTCAAGATATCCTCGACGAATCCTACCGCCGCATGCTCATCAATGGCATTTTCTGGGCCGCTGGATTGGAAAAAGAAATCAAACCTGATAACAAAGTCGAATTCGTCGGCAAGTACCAGCCCAGTAAATTCAGTTTCGGCGGCCACGCCAAGGGAGTAAAACCATCTGATCTTGCCGATATCAACTCGCCTATCATGCCCAAAAAGGCAGCCGAATAGGCTTATCAGGCAAGCTGGTCAAATTCCGTTAAAGTTCTGCTGTGTTATCAATTTCTGACACCTGCTCACCGCGTTTTTATTACGAAGTGGCATAAATCGATCATCGATTATTTAACAACGTTGTATGCCCAGTCGAGCCACGGAATGAGGGCTTCCAGATCTTCGCTGTTTACCGTAGCACCACACCAGATACGGAGTCCGGCCGGTGCATCACGATAGGCACCGATATCGTACGCCGCATCTTCTGTGGCGAGTAGCTTGATCATTTCTTTGACTTTGTCAGCTTCAAGATCAAGGCTAAGGCAGACGGAGGTGGTCGATGCCGTGGCAGGATCTTTAGCCAGATTACTTACCCAATCACGCCCGGCTACGAATTTTTCGATCACGGAAGCATTGCTATCAGCACGCGCGATCATCGCGCTAAGACCACCGATGGATTCTGCCCAGTCGAGCGCATCGATATAATCTGCTACAGCGATCATGGAGGGTGTGTTGATTGTTTCGCCCCTGAAGATGCCTGCGTTAATGTTGTCGCCTTTGAGCAAACGGAAAATCTTTGGTAGCGGACGGTCTGGTTTGTACGACTCAAGGCGAGCAACTGCACGAGGACTCAGGATGATCATGCCGTGACCACCTTCACCACCGAGAACTTTTTGCCACGAGTAGGTAGTGACATCCAGTTTTTCCCATGGGAGGTCCATGGCGAATGCTGCCGAGGTCGCGTCGCAGATGGTGATGCCATCGCGATCGTCTCTAATCCAGTCAGCATTAGGCACACGCACACCAGACGTAGTGCCATTCCATGTAAACACAACATCATTGGCCGGGTTAACCCTGCTGAGATCCGGGAGTTCCCCATAGCCCGCTGTGATTTCATTCACCTGATCCAGCTTCAACTGCTTGTTAATGTCTGTGAGCCAACCTTTGCCAAAGGATTCCCAGTGGCATACATCAACTGCTCTTTCGCCAAGCATATGCCAGAGCACCATTTCAACTGCTCCTGTGTCAGAAGCAGGGACGATTCCAATGAGGTAATCATCGGGAACGTTGAGTATCTTACGTGTTTTATCGATTGCCTCCTGAAGCATTTTCTTGCCTATCGCTGACCGGTGGGAACGTCCGAGGCAGTCTTGATTGAGGTTCGCAAGGCTGTAACCCGGGCGTTTGGCACATGGGCCAGAAGAAAAGTAAGGACGGGCTGGTTTGGAGGTTGGTTTAGACATATTCGAGATGAGGATGATCGGCTGGGGGATACCTAAATAAAGCGAGACCAGAGGTCAACTACCCGTTGTGACACAATTCTCTATGCGTGATATATCCAAATCATGGCTTCAACTCAAATGAGTCATTATGGGCGTAATCACGACCGAGAATCGATCAGGGTTACCTCTGTGCTGGCCCAGTCGCATCAGCGGCAAAAATACAGAAAGTAAGTGCAAATGCACATGAAAGACATCGTACTACTACTTTCATAGATGCAAAGCTACATCATTGCCTTCCACACAGCAGAGCCTCATGCTTACTTAGCCCCGAGCACCAATGCCATGAGCCCGACCCGACCCTTCACATTAAATTTTCTGTAAAGTTTCCTCGCGTAATCATGAACCGTGTGAGCTGACAAACCCATCTGATCTGCGATCTCTGCCTCAGACATGGTGGTAAGCAGATACCGGTAGGTCTCACGCTCACGCTGACTGAGTGGTGTAGAGGCATGAATCGCACCATGCTCCATACAAAGATTCATATGCAACTCCTGCAGACCAGTAATCGCCAGCTGAAAATACCTCTTGTCTGAAGCGCTAAATGGCTCACCCTTGATCGGCCGATCTAACACAATTACACACTCACAACCATCAATGACAGGAAGTGCACCTGCCATCCTCTCTCCAACACCGTAAAAATTGAGAAACTTGCGCGCCATCCAGTGTGTTTTCCACTCCTCGTCCGACATCACATCCTCTCGAATGAAGGCACGTGCTTCTCCCGCTTCATCAATCAGTTTGCGACTGATAGGATCGACACCGCTTTTCCGAGCAACCAAACACCACCACACAAACACCCACAACACAAATAAAACAGCATACAAGAACGACGCGGCCACCGGAACCCAGCCGTCCATCTCCTCGGTGACCAGAGAGAAGTGATCATCGGCCATTTTTAGATCGTTTACTTTAAACTGGCGTATAGCAAGCCAGGAGGCGTCCTCAGCACTCAAAGTCGTGCACAATCCTTCTAACACACCTTGCATGGCCTCCATGGATTGATGCACTGGATAACTTGCTGCCTCACTCCAGAGGGAATGAAGCCGACACACAACAGCAGCATCCAAATCAGAATCTAACATTTGATAAATACCCTATACCATCGCCAAGCAACCTTCAAGAATATCCTAACAATAGTTTTGGCAATTACCCCTATTCAGGGGGGTTGCAGGAAGGCTAGCTCATGATAGCCTGTTAGCCTGTTTAGGTAACATCAATTTTGTCGTGTGACCGCTTACGTGTTATTTGTGTTGTGTGTTGCACATAAATGAAGCGGCCTTTTCAAGGTAACGGTCACACGGCAATTTCAGGAATCATCCATAAACCCATGATTTTCAGTATGGAGTTTTTTGACAAACCATCCAGAACCGGGATTTACCTTGATGCCCGGCGGTATAAAATGTTTTCTTAGCACGGTATGTTACAACCCACTCTGCGTATCCTCTTTGCATGTGGAATCATGAGTTCCACTGCCATCGCGCAAAATTACTCACCATGCCGCGAAACGCCCCCTGCAGTGACTCGCGAGTTTCGTGGTGCCTGGGTAGCTTGCGTTTATAATATCGACTGGCCAAGCCGCAAAGGTCTCTCATCGAGTGCTCAACAGGGAGAAATGCGCGCCATTCTAGATCAGATGGCGCAAATGAGAATGAATGCCATTATTTTTCAAGTACGACCGAACGCAGATGCGGTTTACAGCTCAAGACTTGAACCATGGAGCCCATGGCTGACTGGCTCAATGGGTCGATCCCCCGGATATGACCCGCTGGCATACTGCATCTCACAAGCCCATGCGCGCGGTATTGAAGTCCATGCTTGGTTCAACCCCTATCGGGCACTTCCAAACGCATCCATGCCGGTGTCGAGCAAACACATCACTCGCACCCATCCGTCGTTAATCCGTCGATTCAAGAGCTATAAGTGGATGGACCCATCCCACAGTGCTACTGTCTCTTATACACATCTGACGCTGCCGACGAAGATTGTCTAGTGGGGGGGGGGGGGGGGGGGGGGGGGGGGGGGGGGGGGGGGGGGGGGGGGGGGGGGGGGG
>JARFPV010000698.1 GCA_029288115.1 Akkermansiaceae bacterium
GTATGATGTTGTCTGTTACACGTTATTTTTGCATTTTGCTGCCGCTCCTGTTGTCAGGTTGCGCGGGTGATGGTGATGCCATGCGCCCGTGGAAAAAGACGATACGCAATGAGCTTGCCCATCTCGGCGCACGCAACTGGGTGGTGGTGGCTGAAGCTGCCTTCCCGGTGCATAGTCGGCGTGGATTGCGTGTCATTCATATCGATGCTGATATCCCGGATTTGGTTGATGGTATCGAGCAGGTCATTGAGGAAAAGCATCATGTGAAGCCGCGGATCTATGTGACTTCAGAAATTGGCAAGGTGGAATACGATTACGCTCCGGGTGTGAAACATTACCGTAAGGAGCTGGAGAACGCGCTTCACGGTCGTGAGACATTCGCACTGAACAATGACATGTTGATGCGCATGTTGCAGGACACGTCGAGGACGTACCGCGTATTGGTGATCAAGTCGCGCACAGCGCTGCCATATTCCAGCGTTTTCATGGAGATGGGTAGTGGTTACTGGGATGCGGAGTCGGAGGGGCATTTACGAAATGCCATGGAAAACAAGAATGACGATTAGTATGGCGGCTGCTAAGAAAATTGATGCTGAACAGATGCGGGAACGCGAGGAAGCCTGGGTCGGCGATGCCGTTCTCGCGCTCTACATGCGCCGACTCATCCTCAAGGAGCAAGGCAGAATGGACGGTGAGATGTTTGTCCGCTGCACGTCGAATGATTTCCTGCGTAACATTGGAAACGCCACATCCGTCGAAGCTCTCATCGGTCGGATCTACGAGGAACAAGGTCTGCAGGCAGCCTTTGACTGGATGGAGTTCGAGCTGCTTCCCGTCTTCCGCCAGCAGGAAAAAAACCACCGGAATCGAGAGTCGCAGAAAAAAGGGAAGCGGAGGAAGAAGAAGTGAGGATGGTAGGGGCATTTCGATGAAATGACCGTCATGCCTAGCCCGGTCAATTCATCGAATTGACCCTACCCAAATGGTCGAATCAAATCCTCTGCCTCCTTAACCAAATGAAACGGATCCACACCTCATTGTTTTTCCGAATTTTGTAACGTTGGGGGATTTTCAGTGCTAGTTAATTGGAAGGATATGGTTGCTCCTATGTCAGATGAAGCAGAAGCCTCAGGTGATGATCTGCCGTTGCAGGAGTTCGTGAGTCAGTTGACGGCGAGCCAGGGGAGAATCCGTGCTTTTGTGGTTTCGCTCATGCCCGGTAGCTCGGACGTGGGGGACGTGGTTCAGGAAACGAATCTGACGCTTTGGAAAAGCCAGGCCCGCTACCGGCCGGGGACGAATTTCTTGGCTTGGGCATTCACCATCGCGCGCCTGGAGGTGCTGCACCATCGCACCCGTGCGAAGCGCCGGGGGCATGTCCTGATTTCCGAAGAACTGCTCGACATGCTCGCCAATGAATTGCCCACCACGGACGATCACGATATCTACTTGAACGCTCTTGAGGGCTGTAAAGCAAAACTCACCGAGAGCCAGCGCGAGCTGATCGACGTCAGGTATGAACCCGGACAGTCGCTCGAATCCTATGCCCATCAGACCGGAAGGAAACCTTCGGCCTTGCGGGTCGCCCTGATGCGTGTCCGCGCCGCTCTCCGGGAGTGCATTGAACGATCCATCAACGAACATCCCGCATGAACCAGAATCTTCCAGAAGACCTTCAGTTCCGGATTCTCGCCCTGTTGGACGGGACTCTGGAGGAGGATGAGGCGGCCCGTCTCGATGAGGAACTGCGCGGTAGCAAGGAGGCGCGGGTGCTTTTCCATCAGCTCGCCACCCTGCACAGTGCTCTTGAGGACGAGGGCGCCTCGAAGTCGGGTCTCAAGAACGTGCCGGTTGTCCCCGTTGAGTTGTTGGTTGCCCGTGATCGCCGCCGCTTGATCAAAACCTCGCTACTGGCGGCGGCTGCCGTGTTGCTCATTTCTGCCCTGGTGCTGTGGATGAAAATGGTTCCCGATACCACGCCCCCCCTGGCTGATTTCCGTGCTGCACCGAACTCTATTTTTCGACTCAACCACGCAGGTATCGTTGATAAACCAGTGGGCAACTCCCTGACCACAGGATCGCGTGTGGTTCTCGAGCACGGGGTGGTGGAGCTTGAACTGCCGCACGACGTGCGTGCTGTCATCGAGGCACCTGCCGACATGACACTGGTCGATGAGCGCACTCTGCAACTGGATCATGGCCGGGGGTTCTTTCAGGTGCCATCGGAAGCGGGCAGGGGGTTCACCGTGGTGACACCGCACCAGAGTATTGTCGATCTCGGCACCGCTTTTGGTATTGATACCTCAAGCCACCGCGACGAGGTGGAGCTGCATGTTTTTGAAGGCCGGGTGCGTGTTGATGGGCTCGATGGAACAGAAGGGGACATATTCACCGCCAACCGTGCAGTCCTACTTGCCGGGACACAGGTGGAACGCGAGATCGATCATTCGGCATCCACCTTCCGCAGGAAACTCCCCGGCAAGGTGGAGACGATCCTCCTGGAAGACTTCGAGTC
>JARFPV010000012.1 GCA_029288115.1 Akkermansiaceae bacterium
CGATAGAGCGAGATATCCAACACACCCATCGGAATTTCCATTCCCTTGTCACTGAGATTTCCAAGAATACGTTCCGCCACTTCGTCACCGCGGCTGCGGATCCCTACGAATACAAAGTCGCCGCCAGGGTAGGCTGTGTGAATTTTTTCCGCAAGGAGATCAATCCCTTTTGAAATTTCTGCTGCTGTAAGTGATTGTGACATTGAACCAATGGGGTCAGGCTTATCTTATGCGCTTCCGGCTAATCTGAGAATCCGATGGGCCGCCATAGCGGCATTGACCGGGGCTTTTTTGTGCAGTCCCACGGTAGTTGCTGGAACTTCACCGGGGAGTTGACTAATGGAAAGCAGTGCATCGATGCCGTTTAAAGGCCCTTGGGGAACTGGAACACCGATGACAGGAAGACTCGTTTGCATGACCACCACTCCGGGAAGCGTCGCTGCCAGGCCAGCAATCGCGAGAATCACTACTTTCTGAGCTGACTCCTCGAGTTTCCCTAGATACTCGATCAATTCGCTCAGATTCCGATGGGCAGAGATTACGGTTTCCTCATATTTCACCTCAGAGGCGTTGAGATACTCACGGGCAGGCTCCATGAATGGAACATCATCGGCACTGCCATATATCATAACGACTTTCATTACGCCCTTGGATTATCTCCGCGACCGAAGCTTGGCAAGTGGGAACAGTAAATTTCGCCTAATAGGCTAAAATTGTTATGTACATCACAGAAAAATGAAGCACCATAGAGAAATTCATTCATCGGTTTTTGCGTTTGCATCAGTGGCAAAATTTCGCTAGTTTTCCCGACCCATGAGCAACCTACGCCACCTAATGATCCGGGGGGTTCTCCCTCTGTTCTTGCTCGTTGGATGCCTCGCGACCGATACCTCCGCTCAGGATGATCCGGGATCGCTTGACCCATCTGACGTCTTTTTTCAGGCGTACCTTGTTGTCCGTGATGCCGAGAAACTCGAAAAGGCGGGCAAACACAGTGATGCATGGCGCAAGTACCGCCAAGCCGCAAAGTATTACGATCTCATCGCCAGATATCACAAAAACTGGAAACCCCACCTCGTCCAGGGGCGTGTCGAAAGCACTCGCGACGCGATTAAGGCCATCGAACCTAAAGCTGCTGCAGAAATCGCAGGAAAAGACGCACGCACCCGTGATCTTGTCGAAGCAGGGCCCACCAACATGCCCGATCCCGCTCCCCGCCCACCTGTCACGGCCAATGAGCGAGTCCCAAATACACCGAACACACCACCCAAGGCACCCGCCCCAAAGGTGGTTGTCAAACAAGTAACCGACCCTGCGGTCGAGCGTAAGCTACGGCAGCTCGAGATAGACAACCGGCGTTTGTACGACGAACTCGCCAAGCTAAAACGCACGGCCACCACTAACGACACCCAGAGAAATCGCCTAATCAACGAACTCGCCGAACTGAAGCAAAGAATGCCGGCGAACGACGCCGAGCAAAAGCGTCTGCGTGATGAACTCGCCAAGCTGAAACGCAGAATGCCAGCAAGCACTGCCGAGCAAAAGCGACTGATCGACATGATTGCCAAAAAAGATCGCGAGATTGGCACCCTGCGCGACGTCCTCGCTAGAGCCCCGCTACAGCAGGACATGGACCGCCTGACCAAAGAGAATCGTACCAGGGAACGTGAACTAGCACTCACTGCTCAGGCATTAAAACGCACCCAACAAAAACTCGAGGAAACTGAAAAGCAGCGCACCAAACATCAAGAGGACGCCATCCTGGCCGAACGCAAACTCGCCGAGCTGCAGAAAAACATGGAGGTGCAGAACAACATCGATAACCGCGTCGTCCGCGAACTCCGCAAGGAGCTCAAAGCAGTCACAGAAGTCCTCCAAAAAACCCGTCAGGCACTTGGTGCAGCAAACACCCAGATCGCCAAAATGCAGCTTCACCTCACCCAAGCCAACGACACCATCAAGGAGCTCACGACCGAACGCGATGCACTACGGCTGGAACGCGACACACTCGCCGGCATTCTTAAGAAAAGCGATTCCAAAGGCGTGCAAAAACTCATTACCGAGAACATGCGCCTTGGCACCGAACTCAAGCAGGCACTCGATCGACTCCAATATTTGGAAAAAAGCCACGATGCTACTAAGGACGAGCTACTCCAGGCCAAAAACGACCTCGCGATCGCAAAGACCCGCATCATGCGCTACCAGCAGGAGTACGCAGACCAAGGCAAGATGGTGAAGTCTCTGGAAAAACGCCTGCGCGATGCCGAAGCAGAACTCGCCGACGCTATCTCAAACCCCTCACAAAAAGTAAGCCAAGAGGAAATCGAAATGCTCCGCGACACCGTGAAACGTTTGATCGCGGCTCAAGAACGGCGCAAGATGGGCGAGAAGACTCTC
>JARFPV010000070.1 GCA_029288115.1 Akkermansiaceae bacterium
ATACGAGATAAGCAGATATGTCTCGTGGGCTCGGAGATGTGTATAAGAGACAGGTTAGGAGATATGTTTTCACAAGGTTGGGTTAATGTACGGGGCAGGAAGAGTGTACGGGGCGGGAAGAGAAATGATGCATCTTCCCAATTTTTCGCCACGTTAGTCCTTTTTCTTGAGAAGAGGAAACAGGACGACGTCGCGGATGGTGGGGGCGCCAGTGAGCATCATGATGAGTCGGTCGATACCGATGCCGATGCCGCCTGCTGGTGGCATGCCGTTTTCGAGGGTTTCGATGAATTCGTGGTCGATTTCCTGTTCTTCCTCGCCGCCTGCTTGGTGTTCGAGGCGTTCGCGTTGGACGTCGGGGTCGTTGAGTTCTGAGTAGCCTGGGGAGATTTCCTGGCCATTGATGATGAGTTCGTAGACCTCGACGGTTTTGCCACCTGGGGTGACTTTGGCGAGTGGGATGAGTTCGGAGGCGACGCGGGTGACGAAGCAGGGGTCGAAGGTGTGTTCTTCGACTTTCTTTTCGAAGACCTGTTGGACGACCTCGTAGTCTTCCATGTTGTCGGAGAGTTGCACGCCGAGTTCATCGCATTTGGCGCGGCGTTGTTCCGGGGTGATGTCGAAGAAGTCATCGCCAGCGACGTCTTTGATGAGGTCGTGGTAATTGGCGCGTTTCCACGGGCGCTGGAGGTTGATGGTTCTCACGGTGTTGCCTTCCTCGTCCTTGTGTTCGATTTCCAGTCCGCCGCAGAATTTTTCCGCGAGGTGGCAGGTCATTTCCTCGACCATGTCGGCCATGGTTTCGAAGTCGCCGAATGCGCAGTATGCCTCCAGCATGGTGAATTCCGGGTTGTGGCGGCGAGAAATTCCTTCGTTACGGAAGTTTCGGTTGAGTTCGAAGACTTTGGTGAAACCGCCGACGAGGAGTCGTTTCAGGAAGAGTTCGGGGGCGATGCGCAGGGTGAGGTCCATACCGAGGGCGTTGTGGTAGGTCTCGAAGGGTCGTGCGGCGGCACCTCCGGCGACGCTTTGCAGCATGGGGGTTTCGACCTCGAGGTATCCGCGGTTGTGGAGAAAGCTGCGGATTTCTGCGATCATTTTTGAGCGGGTGATGAAGACCTCGGATGATGCGTCGTTGGACATCAGGTCGAGGTGGCGTTTACGGTACTTGGTTTCGCGGTCGGAGACGCCGTGCCACTTATCCGGCATCGGGCGCAGGGACTTGCTGAGCACGGTGAGTTTTTCCACTTTTACGGACGGCTCACCTTTGCCGGTGGTGAAGGTTTCGCCTTCGACGCCGATCCAGTCGCCCATATCGAGGAGTTTGTAGGCTGCCCAGTCCTGTTCGGAGACGCCTTTTTTGTTGAGGTAGATTTGGATACGGCCTTCGACGTCGCCGATGGTGGCGAAGACGGATTTGCCCATGTCGCGGATGGCGAGGAGTCGGCCTGCGATGGTGACGGGTTTTTCGTCCTCAAAATTCGCCTTCAACTCACCCGGGGTGGCGGTGGTGTCGAATTTTTCGCCGAATGGGTCGATACCGAGTTCACGCAATTTGGCGAGTTTCTCGCGTCGGACTGCGATGAGTTCGGCTTCGGTGGATTGCGGGGTATCTGGCGTGTTGGGCTGGTCGCTCATGGGAAGCGAGGCATTAGGTGATAATGGGTCATTAGTCAATCCTCCTTCGGTGCGGTTGACTGGGGTGAATTATTGATGGTTGCGATTGTGGGGATGCTGGGTGAGGCTTGGGTATGAGAAAGTGGATGTGGCTGAGCATTTATCTGGTGGCAGGGAATGTGTGTGCTGGTGTGGTGGACGAGGTGCCGTTATTTCGACTTAAGAATGGAGAGAGTGTGCCCTATAGGCTCAAACGTGAGACCACGCACGTTGCCTTTTATTTTTCAGCTTCATGGTGTCCGCCGTGCCGGAAATCGACACCACCGTTGGTAGAGGAATACCGGCGCATGTGGGATGCGGAGGAAATGCCGGTTGAGATAGTCATGGTGGGAGCGGATCGGACTGAGCGGGAGATGCTGGCCTACATGGAAAATTACGGCATGAAGTGGCCGGCGGTGAAATACGGTAGCCAGAATATGCTGGAAGGATATGCGTCCGAGGGGATTCCGCATCTGGTGATTGTTGAGCGAGAGACGGGAAAGGCGTTGGCTTATGGAACTGGCCCAAGTGAGATTGAGCAGGTGGTGAAAAAAATGCGTAACTACTCTGGGGTGGAAGGGGACTTTGAAATTGGCGGCTTTATGGATCGCTACGGTCTGATTGTAGCGGTGTTGTTGTGTGGTCTGCTGATATTGGTATTAAAAAAATACCGTGAACGGCGCGCGGGGGAGTGAAATTTGGGGTTTGGAAATTACTTGCGGAGGTTTAGACTGGGCGTATGGGATCGGGATCTTTACTTGCACTGCTGATTATCGTCGTTGTTTCACTGCTGATTGTTAGGATTGGAACCAACGCGCTCTTACTAACGGGGATGTCGCTTCAGGCGGCACAGTTTCAGGCGGCGTCGGCATTTTTTGGAGTGGGTTTTACCACACGTGAAGCCGAGATGGTGGTTGGGCATGTGGTTCGGCGGCGGATTGTTCTGCATTTAATCATCCTCGGTAACATCGGTTTAACATCGGCACTCGCCACCTTGATTGTTACCTTCGTGAACAACAGCGGCGAAGAGCAGGTGATCTTCAGTAAACTCGGGATGATGGCTCTAGGCGTGACCTGTCTTTATATCCTATCGCATACCGGATATATAAAAAAGCCCCTCGATGCGGTGATGAAATACTCGCTCAAGCGTGCCGGAGTGGTGCATGCACAGGATTACGAAACTTTGCTGAACGTCGAGGGTGGATTCTGTATTTCGGACTTCAAGATTGAGCCCTATCATGTGCTTGCAGGAAAGGCACTCTATGAGTCGCGCCCTAATGATCACGGTATAGTCATTCTTGGCGTCCGACGTGGAGACGGAGAATTCGTTGGAGCACCAGGAAAAGACGATGTGCTGAGCGTGGGTGACACGGTGATGGTCTATGGAAGTGAGGAATCAGTGGACAAATTGGCTCATCCATCGCAGGAAGGGCCGGACGATAACTGATCCAACCATGGCCCGGGAAAAAAAAGACAAGCCGCCGAGTTTGCGTGGTGACCTCGCGACGCTCACCAAGGTGAACCTGAACACCTTTGTGGTCATCACCACGGTGTTTGGCTATTTGCTCGCATCGCAATATTTTCATGGTGCCTGGATCCACGACGGTTGGTTGCTTTTCCACACGGTTCTGGGCACGGCGTGTACTGCATTTGGTTCCGCGGCATTTAACCAGCTGATGGAAATCGAGGAAGATGCGCGGATGAAACGCACAGCCGACAGGCCGCTTCCCGCACGCAGGATGATGCCAGTGAATGCCTTTGGCATCGGCTGGGGGCTGTCCGCATTTGGCATCATCCACCTTGCGCTCAAGGTGAATGCGGCCTCGGCTTACCTTGCTGCTGCCGCGCTGGGTGTTTATGTTTTTCTCTACACGCCACTGAAGCGGCGCAGTTCCACGAATACTCTGTTAGGCGGTATCCCTGGGGCTATTCCTCCGATGATCGGGTGGGCGGCGATTGCACACCTTGAGGGTGGTAGCTGGATGGACGGTCGTAGCTGGTATCTTTTTGCGCTGCTTTTCCTCTGGCAGATGCCTCACTTTGTGGCGATCAGCTGGATGGTTCGCGAGCAATATGAGGAGGCGGGCTATGTGATGTGGAGCAATGGCGATGTCAGTGGAAAAAAGACCGGGTGGATTGCGATAGGATTCACCATCCTGCTTATCTTACTTTCTCCGTTGGGTCTGGTTTTGGGTTACGCAGGAATGATCTGGGCGATTGGTGGATCATTAGCCGCTCTTGTCATGCTCTGGCTGGCGTGGAAGTTTCTCATGGTGGGAGAAAAGCCCGCTGCAACACGCCTGTTTTTATTCACTCTGCTACATTTGCCATTGGCTCTGACATTGCTTGCCATCAGCTGGAAGCGGATGTAGTTTCCGCTGCACCATTCCAACAAACGACATCCGATCATGGCACTGGACCTCGAACCCGCAGAATACAACCCCGCCCAGCTTCGTAAAACGGCGTGGAAGTTGGTGCTCGTGATGGTTCTCGGTGCGGCAGGGATTTTGGCGGCCTACAAGATCAAGCAATCCCAGAAGGCGGCTGAAAACCAGGACCGCCCACCGGTGGTGACAAAGATCACCAAGATGCTGAAGGCAAAAAACCAGCATGGCAAGCTGGTGAACATGTATGATCTTGAGGGCAAAGTCTGGTTTGCGGTGCCCGTTTGTGTTTCTCAGCTGGATGAGAACGAACCGGCACTCACGATGATGCAGGAGTTGCAAAAGCACTACGTAGAAAACGATCGCGTTTACCT
>JARFPV010000129.1 GCA_029288115.1 Akkermansiaceae bacterium
GGATAGACTATTGGAGATGCCTTTGAATCGGTAATGGGCGAGGTTTTTGTTGATGGTTGTCTTGATGCAGCAGGTGAGGTGATTGACATGGTTTGTGAGAATTGGATCGATCAAATCGCAGAATAACCTGAGGAAAAGAACCCCAAAGGCGAGCTCCAGGAAAAACTGCAGGCTCTTGCACCTGAGGGGCCAGAATATGTTGTGATCAGTGAGAGCGGTCCGGATCACAACAAAAGCTTCAAGGTCAAGGCCGTCTGGATGGGTAAAGAACTGGGCGAGGGTGAAGGCAACAGTAAAAAGAATGCGGAAACCAAGGCCGCTCTTGAGGCACTTAAATCAGGTGCGTGGAAGGACTGAGGGACTTTCGCCGATGCTAGCCGCGAATAAGAGTGAGCACCGCCACCTCGCTGGCTCCGTTTTCTAACAAAATCCGTGAGCATTCGTTTGCCGTAGAGCCAGTGGTGAGTACATCATCGACGAGGATGATTTTTTTGTCAGTGATGGACGACGATTGACCGCCTCTAACATAAAATGCTCCGCGAAGGTTCTGTAATCGTTTCTTCCTGCTGAAACGTGTTTGGGTCTCTGTATTTCGTCCGCGCTTCAGAGCGTTCGCCCACGGCATGTTTAGTTGGCGTGCGAGATGTTTGGCGATTTCCTCCGACTGGTTGAATCGCCGCTTTCTCTGCCTGAGCCAGTGAAGGGGAACGGGAACAAATAATCCGTTTTTGATGAAGGGAAAAAATCGCTGATCTTCAAGAGCTCTACCTGTTAGGTAAGCGAGTTCCGCAGCCAGGTGGATCTGTCTGCTGTATTTAAAATCGTGAATCAGCTGTCGCGAAGCGCGATCTCCTTGATAAGCAGCGCGAGCGAAGCTGAATGAAAAATCGAGACCATGGCAGTTAGGGCATGTGAACTCTCCATCGATTTCGCCGTCAAAACATTCCCCGCATTGCGCGCACAGTGGGGCCTCGACGGGTTCTAGTTTTCCATGGCATACATCACACAGACATTTCCCGTGACTGAGCTGCTTCGAGCATAGGTGGCAGTTCGCGGGGTATATGAAGTCGAGAATTCTGGAAGCTAGTCGAGACAACGGATATTGTTAGGTGGGCTTGTCGTTACGGGTGGAAATTTGCAGAAACACATGAACGAGAAGACCGGTTGCTATGAGGATGCAGAGGGGGATTAGCCCCGAGCGCCGATCTGGCCCGATAATGAATTCAATTTTGCTTAGCTGGGTGTTTGTGAAGGTGATGATCTCGTGTGAAAGAAAAAACACAAACATCCACCCCGATTGTAGCCCGATTGCCAGGGAGAGAGAGGCTGTTCGGTAGCGGGTGTAGGTGAGGATTAGACCTGCGAAAAGTAGAGAGGCGAATCCAAAGCAGTATCCTGGATGCGCGAACAGGTGATTCGTGACTGCACCAATGAAACGGAAACCCGCGTCGGCTTCTCCCGCATCCTTGAGTTGAAAATGCTCCGGAGGAAAGAGGAAATGAATGCCCGCAAAAATGACTGAGGCTAACACGATAGCAAGGGAAGGACGTAGGCTTCTCAACAAAACGCCGAGGAAGACGCCGCGAAAGACCCACTCGATCATGACAGCGAGCACAATAGCACAAATCAATGCGCGCATCAGAGCGGGTAGCCAGTCCACCGGGTGGTTGAACGCGAACCATCCTGTAAGCAGAAAAAGCCAGTTCATCAATGCCAGTAGGCTGCCTGCGAGAAGGAAGCCAGTGGTCCAGTCAAATACTCTGCGAGGGTTGCGCGCAAGCGGTTGACCAGTGTCATTTAGAGCATGCTGGGGCAGCCGTAGCGACCATGGTCGAACAGGTGAAGAATCTGCTGTGCTGCCAAATCGCATCCAGCAGATGAATGGACCTGCGAGTAGCAGTGCGCAACCAAGCAGTGAGATTAGGAAGAAATGCGCAAACTCCGCCCGATCGAACCACCCGGTGATGCCTTGGGCTTCGGCACTTGTAGCGCGTACCTCGCCGACCTCTGAGATCATCTTTCCCAAGTTGTATGGCCAGGGTGCAATGGCGGCCGCAGCGATCAAGGTAAGGGTGAAATATAGGAGGGTCTTGGTGAGGTCGCTCTGGAAGAGTTGTTTCACGAAGTGCGATTCTCTGAAAAATATCTGCTCGCGTCAATATCGGGGACGTGCGATTTTTTTGCCGTTTCGATTGTTCATTGATGCAGATCATGACCTATAACACCGGCATGCAGAAACATCAGTGGCGTGAGGAAAGTGAGGAAGGCAAGGTGGTTTATCGAGCCACTTACCATGCTGGAGAGTGGAAACTTTGCTCTCAACTAAAAGGGGAGGAGTCATGGGATCATTACGATCCCATACCGGAGGAACTCCTACTCAAGCTGCGCGATGTGATGTGGAACAAGTATCAACGCGGACGGTGTCCACATAAGTTGGTGGCAAAGATAGATGCCATGTTAGAAAAATAAGAATTCATACAAACGCATTGCGTCATGACGCCGCAGGATCTTGAAGATCTGATCGCGTATCTGGAAAAGCTGAAGAATTGACTCAAAAGGGATTGGTCTATTCCAACAAATCAGGGCGATTTGTTTTTGTTCGCTCCAGTGCATGCTTTTTTTTCCACGCCTCAATCTTGCCGTGGTCACCACTGAGCAACACACCGGGGACTTCCATGCCTCTGAAATTATTTGGTTTGGTGTAAGCGGGGGCTTCGAGCAAATGTGGATCTGAAAACGATTCGTCTTCAGGTGAGCGAGCATCGCCTAGCGCACCGGGAAGTAGTCGCACGATTGCATCCGTTACCACAGCTGCCGCAATGGCGCCGTTGGTCAAAACATAGTCGCCGATCGATATTTCTTCGTCCACCAGTTCCTCGATCACCCGATGGTCCACACCTTCGTAATGGCCGCAGAGGATGATCAAATGCTCTTCCCTAGAAAAACGCACGGCGTCCGCCTGCTTGAAGGGCCTTCCCTGGGGTGTCATCAGCAGAACCCTGGTGGATTCCTGCCTGAGTTCCTCAACAGCTGCAAAAATAGGCTCGGGTTTCAGCAGCATCCCTTGGCCTCCACCGCAGAGATATTCATCCGTTTTACGGTGCTTGTCCGTTGCCCAGTCGCGCAGTTGATGTGCCTGCACCTCGACAACTCCAGCATCCCGGGCACGTTTGATGATGCTTTCGCTGAGGGGAGCTAGAGCAATTTCGGGGAACAGAGTGACGATATCGATGCGCATGGACAAAGTTTGAGGTTTGAAGTTTCAAGTTTGAAGTTTATTCGTAACACGCTAGGACTTCGTCGGTGAGTCAGTCCATCTACATCATTGCAGGCGAGGTCAGCGGGGATACCCATGGTGCCTGCCTGATGGAGGCGTTGCAGGAGATGGTTCCCGGTGTGACGTTTGCCGGTGCGGGAGGGCCCGATATGCGCCGGGTTGGTGGAGAAAATATTACCGACTGGGTGGAGGACGCTGCCGTGATGGGTTTTTTTGAGGTGCTCAAACACTACAAATGGTTCAAGGCGCGTTTTGCTGAGATGCTTGAGGAGGCTCTGGCCGTGAAACCTGACGTGCTGGTGCTGATCGACTATCCAGGATTCAACCTGCGCTTTGCCAATGCGATCAAAGAGAAACTTCCGGATACCAAGATCGTTTATTACATCAGCCCTCACGTTTGGGCATGGAACAAGGGGAGGATTCCAAAGATGGCGGAGACGCTCGACTTGATGCTCTGCATTTTCCCCTTCGAGCAGGAAATTTTTGAATCAGCTGGTCTGCGGACTGTGTTTACCGGTCACCCACTGGTCGATGAACTGGAGGAAAAGAAAGAGGATGTCGTGCGCTCGGAAAACTTGGTCGGGCTATTCCCGGGAAGCCGTGAGCGCGAGGTGGCTCGCTTGTTTCCTATGATGGTGGAAACCGCCCGCAGAATCCACTCCCATCATCCGCAAGTGCGATTTGAGGCATCGGCGGCGTCTGAAA
>JARFPV010000165.1 GCA_029288115.1 Akkermansiaceae bacterium
AGGTAAACCAGATTGAGAATATCCTTCTGGAAACATGATCCTCCAAATCCCACGGATGCCTTGAGAAACTTCGGACCAATCCTGGAGTCCGTACCAATCGCCCTGGCAACCTCGTCCACATCAGCCCCAGTGGTCTCGCAAAGTGCCGATATCGAATTGATCGAGGATATCCTCTGGGCAAGGAATGCATTCGCGACAAGCTTCGAAAGCTCGGATGACCAGAGGTTGGTTGTCAGAATTCGCTCACGAGGAATCCACTGGTTGTATACCTTCACAAGTGCTTCCATAGCCGCCTCCCCTTCCGGTGTTCGTTGACCACCGATTAGGATACGGTCCGGGTCGTTTAGATCGTCAATGGCAGTCCCCTCAGCAAGAAACTCCGGGTTCGACAACACCTGGAATTCACCGCCGCTGCTGTTGGCAGCCAGTATCGTGCGAATTGCTTCAGCGGTCCGCACTGGAATCGTGCTCTTTTCAACGATGATTTTTGGCCCCTTGGCCACATTGGCAATCATACGGGCAGCCGACTCGATATAACAAAGATCCGCCGCACGACCCGCTCCCATACCATAAGTTTTGGTCGGAGTGCCAACAGCGACAAAAATAATATCCGCATCCTCAATATGCATCTCAACGTCAGTCGAGAAAAAGAGATTTTTATCACGCGTAGCCGCCACCACCTCATCGAGCCCAGGCTCATAAATCGGCAAGCTGTCAGAATTCCACGCAGCTATCCGCTCTTCGTTGAGGTCAACAACGTCCACACGTATGTCCGGGCACTTCAAAGCGATCATTGCCATCGTCGGACCTCCAACGTAACCGGCGCCGATACAGCATATTTTCTTGGGATTGATCATAATGAGTTAGGATAAAAATGATTGAATGGCAGATACGACCTGGTCCTGTTGATCACGGGTCAATTCAGGGTAAACCGGGATACTGAGCACTTCTTCAGCCAGTTGATCGGTAGTCTGGAGTGAGGTTCGATTCACTGCCGACAAATGACTGAAGCATTCTTGCTTGTGCATAGGCACCGGATAATAGATCTCACAACCAATTCCACTCTCCAAGAGATGGTTCTTGAGCTCGTCACGGCGACCATGCATCACCCTGAGAGTAAACTGGTTCCAGATGTGCTCATACCCATGCTGTTCCGAAGGAAGAAGAACACCTTCACAATCACCCAGCTTTTCAGAGTAGTAAGCCGCGTTCTCCTGCCTATGTTGGACGTAGCTGGAATAATGCTTGAATTTCACGCGTAATAAAGCTGCCTGCAGGGCATCGAGACGGAAATTGCCACCCACCATCTGATGGTAATAACGAGGGTGCATACCATGATTGCGTAGCTTGGCAGCAATATCTGCCAAACCATCGTCATTCGTGACAACCAGCCCACCGTCACCCAAACCACCGAGGTTCTTTGAAGGGAAAAAACTATAGGTCCCTAATTCCCCGATCGTTCCGCAGGCCTTGCCATGGAATCGTGCACCCAGTGACTGGGCCGTATCCTCAACAACCCGCAAACCATGCTTGCTCGCAAATGCCATACAAACATCCATGTCCACTGACTGGCCAAACAGATGCACAGGTATGATGGCCTTCGTTTTTTCAGTCACACATTCCCCGGCAGATTCAAAATCCATGTTGAACGTGTCAGGATGGCAGTCACAAAATACAGGCGTAGCACCAAGGCGCGCAATACAACCAGCTGTCGCAAAAAAGGTAAAACTCGGGCAAATCACCTCATCACCCGCTTCAATGCCAAGTGCCATCAGTGCCAGCAAAATAGCATCAGTACCAGAGGAAACCCCGATGGCGTGCCCGGCACCTAGGTAATCCGCCATTTCCGCCTCAAATTGCTCAACCTCGGCCCCCATGATAAATCGACCCGATTCCAGAACACTGTCAAAAGCATCCCGTAGCTCGTTCGCTATGGGGTGATTCTGTGCATTAACATCTAACAGTGGAACATTCATATTTTCTTACTGGATGGCATAATTGCTCGACCTCTACAAAATAGTAAAACACGGGACAGTCAACGATGTTGATGCCTCGATATTCACTTTGTTTTATCTGCAAACCCGGTCTGCACACCTTGAAAGCAACGGATTACCTCGTAACCGCAATGCTGGATGGCAGGTATCTGAAATCAAATCGCGAAATCCGAATATTCCGCCACAAAAAGTTCCGCAGCAGGATACAGCATTCCCGCAGCAACCGTCTGGTTACTACCCTGCTCAATCAGAATGAAAGAACCCGTCATCCGGTTTACTTTGTAGTCGTCATAAATCAATGGCCGGGTCGTCTTAATGCGGATGTCCCCGATGTCATTCAAAACCAGCTCGGTAACATCCGGGTCAGACTCATAACTGCGAATATCCACTTTGCCATCAACACTTGTGACCATCGACTGGACCGTCTGGGCTCCATGCTTGAGGAAATACTTTTTACCTGCCTGCAGTGGACGTGGACTC
>JARFPV010000264.1 GCA_029288115.1 Akkermansiaceae bacterium
CCCCCCCCCCCCCCCCCCCCCCCCCCTTTTTTAAATCCTTATGAGGGAATACGAGATTTGGATTCAAGTCTCGTGGGCTCGGAGATGTGTATAAGAGACAGATCGGGCGCAGGCCAATCGCTTCAAGCTTGGTCTTCAGCCAGGCAGGCGACTCGCCCACGGTGACACCGGAGATTTTTACTGCGGTGTAGTACGGGCAGGAATCGGGTGCGGAAAGTTTGATGGTTCCCTCACATGTAGCTGTGTCCAGCGGCGGATTGAGGCCAATCCGCCCTACCAAGTCGAGCTTCGCAAGGGCGGCAAGTTCGCGTGCCATGCCGGTGTGGGAAAGCAGATCAGGGCGGTTTGGAGTCACTTCGACCTCGATAATCGTATCAGTATCAAAAATTTCCTGCAGTGGTTTCCCGGTCTCTGAGTCCTGAGGCAGGATCATCAGACCATCCTCTTCTGCGACCATGCCAATTTCATCGGCACCGCAGAGCATTCCCTTGGATTCGACACCGCGCAGCTTGCCCTCCTTGATCACGAATCCTCCTCCGAGGTCAGCACCGGGAAGCGCGCATGGAACTTTGTCACCGACCGAATAATTCTGCGCACCGCAGACGATCTGACGCAACTCATCTTCCCCAGCATCCACCATGCATACCTTGAGTCGGTCGGCATCCGGGTGCTGCTCGGCTGACTTGATCTGGGCGACCACGACTTTATCCGTGGGAACACCCTTCTGCTCAATGCCCTCCACCTCTACGCCTGCAAAGGTCATCAGGTCGTCAATTTCCTGCAGCGACATGTGGGAAAGATCAAGGTGATCGTTGAGCCAGTTGAGTGAAACGTTCATGGTTTTGAGATGATCCGTGGAGGTGTGCAGTGATCAGTGACCTCTGCGGCGCGGGGGTTTGACCATAAAACATTGGCGATTTACAGCCAATTTTACACCTTTTAACGAACTCACCTAGCTTTTCGGCGCTAGGAAAACATATGCGTCGCCTGCAGTAGTCCGAGGATCAACCCGGGCAGCGAGACGCCCGCCGCGATGAAGCCGAGCTTCGCTTTTTTGATTCCCGCAAAGACCCCACCTAACAAACCAAGACCTCCCGCAATCAGTGCGATTTGACCATACAGGTTTTTCTGGTCGTTTTTCTCCATGAACAAGCTGCGGGTGGCTGCATATCGTGGATCGTCGTAATCCATGGTGCGGGAAAAGCGTTGCAGGCTCTCTTCAGCAGGAACGACTTCAAACTGACAGAAGAGACCAACTCCGAGAGCGGCGAGGCCCAGGACCAAACTGATGATGGCGAGGTTTTTCATAGCTAGCAGTATGCCTCGAATGATCAGATAAGGCTACAAAAAAGCACAGGAGACATCCTGTGTGACCAAGACAGCTTGATAACGCCCGATTCTCGCCTGAAACGATGATAAAAAATGGGCTGGTGCAAATATCGCACCAGCCCAGGAATGTCCGCGTGATCGCGGGTAGCTTGTCTCAAATGAAGAACTTACTTCTTCACTTTCTTGGCCATTTCGGCACCGAGAGCAAGACCCACGTTCATGTATGTCTTGGCATTGCCGCCGTAGTGACCGCTTGAGCTGCTTGGCTTATCAAGCAGTGGCTTGCTGTAGACGAAGCCGATGTCGTCACTGCTGGCAGCGAAGTTCTTCATCGCGTGAAGGATGATGCCGTGACCGGATTTTGTGTCACCTTCGTCGGTCTGACCGAGTGAGGCGCAGACGAATTTGGCTTTGGGTGCGTTGAAGTCCTTGCGCAGAGCAGCAAGTAAACGACCGAGGTTCTTCTCATACTCCGCAGCGTGTGCTGGATTACGCATGTCCTTGTCGCCCTGCCACCAGATGATGCCGGCGACTTCGTATTTTGTTGCACCTGGGTAGTAGGTGCCGAGGTCAGCGAGGATCTTCTTGGCGTTAGCTACATCATCGTCGTACTGCTTACCAGCGTACCACCCCAAAGTCTTGCCTTCTTCGTAGGCTACAATCTTGCTTGTGTCCCTCTTGCTTGGGTATGTCTCCCCATAAGCGGGCTGCTCTTTTCCACCGTGTGAATAACGAGGAGTCCCAGGAGGCAGAAGGTCCCAGCCGAGGCTGCGGTTACCGATGGAGCTCTTGAGCACCATGACGGGAGCGTCGATGGCATTGCCAAGCTGATGGCCAATACCGACTTCGATACCGATTTTACCTTTACCTTCGACGGTCAGCCACTCGTTACGATAGATTCCTTTTCGGCCTACCATCACAGAGA
>JARFPV010000322.1 GCA_029288115.1 Akkermansiaceae bacterium
GTACAGGTCATGATGTGGCAGAGCTGGCAAACGCGGGGTTTCAAACCCTCGGATTGGATATCTCCCGGGTTGCGATTGACCGTGCGGAAAAATCCAATGCGGTCGCGCGGTCGAGCTTTGTGCACGGCGATCTGTTTAATCCGGAATTAGAGGAAGACGGGTCATTTGACGTGGTTTGGGAGCACACTTGCTACTGTGCCATCCATCCGTCACGCCGTGATGACTACGTCAAGGCAGTGCGCCGACTGCTTCGTCCCGGAGGATTGCTTGTAGGGTTGTTTTTTACCGACACTCAGATGCCGGAAGGAGAAGGGCCACCCTATGAAACAAGCCGTGACGAGGTGGTGGAGATGTTTTCACCCTATTTCTCTCTGGTCCTGGAGCAGGAGCCCCAGGCGTATTACCCGGGGCGCGAGGGCAGGGAGTGGTTGATGGCTTGGCGCCGCAATGCGTAGTCGATGGTTGCATCACGCTTGCCGATCATGTAAGTCATTCTCTTCTGAGATGCGGAGCCTGCTCTATATTTGCCTGTTGATCCCACTGTTGGTGAGCTGCCACCGGATGGACACGCCATGTCACCGGGGTGCTCCTCGCTGGATCAAGCCGACCAAAGAAGAGAGGGAAGCGCACAAAGTGCCGGTAAAAGACCGTGCGCGTTTTCAACTCATTGGTTCTCACACCAAGGGCACCGGAGACCCGAACCATCTTATAGGAGTCGTCCGTGAGGGTGATGTTGTGGCATACTGGATGACGGGGCGGCAGAAACGGAAAGAAATCCTCAAGGGCAACGTGCGTGCATCATTATATTTTATTTTGAGATATGCCCACCTTGCTGTTGCTGTTCGTAAGCAGAATGATGAGAAACTCAGACTGTACAGCAGCGAGGCACTTCGCGGTCCGAACATGTTAGATGATCTGAGTGATATGAAGGACTATTCGTTTGATGTGTATCGTCTCGATAAAGCAGACCGACTCGACTTGAAACGCTTACGGGAATTTACGGCCGTTTCAGTGGCAAAAAGCAATAAGTGGATTGGTTATAACTTCCTCGGGATGCTGGGGATCTGGAGTAACATGCTTGAGCCGGAGAGCCAGTCGGATATAGGGAACGACTACATCTGCTCCACCTCGGTAGCGGCGGCACTGCACTACTCAGGGCTTGATCTCGATCGCGTGCGTTGCTGCGAAGCATTGAACATGATCAGCCCAAAGAGAGTCTTGATGAGCCAGGGGCGTCTCTTTAAGCCCGGAGAGCCTAAATGCTGTAAGCCATGAGAATTGTCCACTACGTTGTAGTCATGTGTGTCGCTGTGTGTGCCGTAAGCTGTCACACACTTCCCGAACCAGAAAGTAAAGTTTCGCAGGCATGCCAGTCGCCAGCGAAAGTAGGGACACTAGCACGAGCAGCCAAAAAAATCCAGGGCGGTCGAGGTGCTTATGCCACTTCTGTAGTGCCGCTAATGTCCAGCAAAGACGCGCTAGAGAGTAGACTGGCGCTAATCGATAGTGCGCAACGCTCACTCGAGATTCAGCTTTTTATCTGGATGGAGGATTACACGGGAAGACTCATCATGGAACGCGTGCTGATGGCGGCGGATCGTGGTGTGAAGGTGCGGGTGTTGTTAGATGATCTTATTTTAGGTATTTCCTACAATGACCGTGAGCTCGCAGCCATTGCATCACACCCTAATGTTGAGTTGCGCTTGTATAACCCGAACAAACTGCGTGACAGAATGCTGCCGAAATCCCTCGATTTGGTTCTGAACACCGACCAGCGCAATCAGCGCATGCATAACAAGACCATCATTGCGGATGGGGTCCTTGCAATTCTCTCAGGAAGAAATATTGGTGATCACTATTTTGGTTATGGGGATCGATATAATCTGGTGGATTTTGGCGCGATGTTCTCTGGCTCGATCATGGCAGATATTAGGCATGGATTTGACCGATACTGGGACAGCGCACCGACTTATGATACTCGAGCGTTCATCCGCTCGGGAAGAAGCATGCCGTTAGAAAAATTTCGCAACTTGGCGCGGGAGAAAATTTCCCATGAAAAAGTTGCAGTTGACCGACGAATTCCTCTAGCACGCCAGGACTGGAGTCGGTGGTTCTCGGCTGCCGCGACGCGTGCTCACGGTAGTCGTGCCGATTATGTTGAAGATGCGCCTGAGATTCCAAGTCCGAGTCGACCGGTTATTGAGGAAATTATCCGGCAGTGTGAGAGGAGCCGCAAAGAAATCATGATGGTTACTCCATATCTCGTGCCAGACGAGCGTGTAATGACGATGTTGCGAGGGGTTCGTGCCCGCGGGGTGCGTGTGGTATTGCTTGTGCCTACGGTTGCTTCCAATAATCATCTCGTTGTCCACAATCAGTATCAGAAGTATCGCAAGACCTTGCTTCGCATGGGTGTGGAGATTTATGAGTTCAAACACCGGCCCGGTAGCAGTATGACGCACTACATTAACGAAGGTGAAAACCACACTCCCAAAGTGGGATTACACGTGAAACTCGTGGTGGTCGATTCGAGCATCACCTACCTAGGAAGCATGAACTTTGACGGCAGGGCCATGTTTGTGAATACCGAGGAGGGGGCAATTATTCATTCAAAATCCTTTGCCATGGAACTTCGACAATGGGTGAATTTGCTCAAGAGCCGCGAAAATGCATGGCGGCTTGATCTCAGGAAGGACGGGCGCATCACATGGCTATCTGGCCGGCAGTTTCGGAACCGCGAGCCGTCACTCGATTTTTTTCAAGCGACTCTAGAGTATATAGTTAGGCCACTCAGCCTGAGGCACAGTATCTTTCCTGATAAGCGGGTGTATGAGTGATTAGGTGCCGCCCGGGGCAGCGAACACCGCTGTCCAGTAGTCGCCAGAGCGTGAGATGCCGACGCGGGTGTATTTTTTGCTAAGCATGTTGGTTTTGTGGCCACCGCTGTTGAGCCAAAGCCGGAAAACGGTCGCTGCATCGGGAGCGAGAGCAATGTTTTCCGCTGAGTGCGAGGATGGGTAACCATATCTGGCCATGCGTTCTGAGAAATCACTGCCGTCTTTGCCGCGATGAGCAAAGTAATCATGCTGCACCATCGAGTCCGAATGGTCTCTAGCCGCCGATACCAAGCGCGCATCGACGACGAATGGTGAGCGCCCGGTGGTTTTGCGATACCGATTGATTGAATCTAACAGAAATACACAACTGTCTGAGGAGAGGTCAGCAGCAGGCTGTGGAAGAACTGCTTTTGAAGATTGCGGATTGCATGCGGTCAAAAATAAGCTCATCGAGCTTAGTGTAATGACTGCAGTGATTTTTGTGAAGCAGGAGGCCAAAGTTATGCGTTCGCTTTTTTCTGTGCCATCACCTTCTTGATCAGTAGTGCGATGCCGACACCCGCTAAGATGAGCAGTGGGACACCTATCAGCGGACGATAGAATATCCAAGCCACTGCGATCGTTATCAGCGAAAGGGGTGCGGCTAACAAGAATGCTACGATGCCGGTGCCAACACCCACGATACTGCCCGCGATGGGCAATACATCCGCTACCACGGAGAGTGGTTTGAAGATCAGGCTGAACCCAAAGAACATCACGATGAAACCAACGACGCGTAAAATCCAAGTGAGCATTTTGTTGCTGTCTTGGGCGCTGGTAAACATCGAGTCCGCAGTGTGGGTGCCGATTTTAAGCATGTTGATAGTGGTGCCCGAGTCACCGGTAAAGGGGGTGAAAGAATTTCCGTTTTGCTTGGCAATAACACTGACATCAGTGGGCATCGCGGCTTGGAACGATACCTTGACGTCGCCGATGGCCGGAGAGGTTGGATTCTCTCCGAGGTAGAATTGACCGTTATTGAATTTGGCTTCTCGACCACTGATGGTAGGTGCTTGGCTCGCAGGGGCGGTTGCGGAGAAGGAGGAGAAGTTATTGATTTGCGCGATCAGGTCTGAGCTGAGGGTGTATCCTCCGACGGTAATTGGCGAGGCCGTCCACGACTGGGATTTGAGAGGAGGAGCTGGGTTGTTGTGGCCGTCTGGTTTCTTGAATTTTCCCGAATCAATCCGGCCTTCAGCCCAGACTTTTTCGTAGGTGTAGGTTTTGGTGGTTTCTTCCGAACCGCCGATTTTTTTCTTGGATTCGCTCTTCACGTTTTCCTTCCACTGATACATTTCCACCTTACGGTTAAGCTTGAGTGCCTCAACGTTGACCTGGAACGTGTCGTCACTAAGCGTTCCTTGGGATGTCGCTTTGCCACTAATGTGGATGAGCTTGCCTTCGTTGCCGCTATCAACGTTAGCAGCATCGGCGGATACGCACTCTTTCGCTCCTTGCTCGAGATCCTTGCGGGTTTTGACAGCCCGGCCTTCGTTCCAAAATAAAACAGGGAAGGCGACGATAACCATGACCATCCCTATGAGGATGCCTTTGATTGAATTTCCAATGCGGCTGAACCAGCCTGTGGTGGTGGTTTCTGTAAAACTATCAGACATGCGAACACTCTAGTGAGTTTGGCATGCGAGGTAAATAGAAAACATGCAACTCAGGGTTTGCGGAACACGGCGATGTGTCTGTCCACAGATTTTCCTGGTGCATCTAACAATATTCTTGAATCCGGATTGCGGATGTCAGTGACCAACTCGGCGCCGAGCGACTGAATGGCCTCAAGTGCCTGCTTATGTTCGCGATCGAAGTAGGATGTGATGACCATCATGCCGTCTTCATCGAGTCGATGGAGTGCCTGATCGTAGATTTCTTTCCAGGTGGTGTCGCCATTCCAGTAATTCTGATGCCGCATAAATACGACGTCAAAGTCATCGCGCAGTTGTTTCAGTGTGTTGAGCTGAGTGCCGTTCTGAACGTGGAACTCAGCTTCCGCATTGTCTGGTAGGAGTTTTTTCCATCGTTCCCGCGCAATATCCAGTTCCCTGTCCCTGATGTCCATCCCGGTGATCTCGATGCCGTTTTTTCCAAACACATCTGCAAGCACACTGGTCTCGTCAGCTCTACCGCAGGCAAGGTTAAGCAGGCTGACAGGCTCGTCCCCATTTTCCTTTCCAATAGCCTGCGACAGCAGAAGCCGAAGCTGCTGCATGTCTTTGTTGGTGTGTGTATTGCGGAATGCTTCGGTCACGGGGGAAACCTAAGCACACAGGTGTTTTCATCCCAAGGGAAATAAAAAATGTCTCGCCACTTTGTTGAATTGGATGCATCAATAGAGCATGTATATGACTCAGAGTATTGCTGCGATCTTCGTCTTGGCTGTTTCACTCACGGCTTGTAATGCCGGCCACCATAAGAAGGGTGAGAATAAGGAAGGAGGGAAAGGCGAGTGGATTCAGTTGTTCAATGGTAAGAACCTCGACGGCTGGACTCCCAAATTTAAAGGGCACGACGCCGGTGTGAATTATAAGGATACATTCGTGGTGGAAAACGGGTTGCTACGGGTGAAGTATGACAACTATGAGAAATGGGACGGGACATTTGGTCACCTCTTCTACAAGTCGGAGTTTTCCCATTATATTCTGCGCTGTGAGTATCGCTTTGTCGGTGATCAGGTCAAGGGAGGCCCTGGCTGGGCAACAAGGAATAATGGCTTCATGATTCATGGGCAGTCACTCGCCACCATGAAAAAGGACCAGAGTTTTCCGACATCAATCGAGGTGCAACTGCTTGGAGGCACTCCCGGTGGCAAGGAAAAGCGCTCAACCATGAACCTTTGCACTCCGGGAACACACGTCGTGCTGAATGACAAGCTCGACAAGCGGCATTGCATTAGCTCAGGCGGTCCAACATTCCACGGCGAGAAGTGGGTTAGCGTAGAGATCGAGGTGCGTGGTAGTGAACTGATCAAGCATAAGGTGGATGGCAAGGTGGTTATGGAATATAAGGCGCCACAATTGAATGACGGAACCTTATTAGAAAAAGGAACCGTTTCCATTCAGGCTGAAACTCATCCGATCGACTTCCGTAAGATCGAGGTCAAGGTGCTCAAAAAATAGCTTCCTGCTCATCCTTGGTGGACAAACCATTTCATTGAAAGTAAAGTGCGTCGTTATGATGCGCTCTATTTTCAATTTAATGGCTATGGCATGTGTCGTTCATTCTGCTGTGGCAAAGGTGCCGGAGTCACTGACGTGGAAGAACTTTGATGAGATTTCTGATTATGTTCGCCTTAAGAAGAACGATCTGAATTACCAGAAGATCTCCTGGTTCTCTACAGTGATTGACGGCCAGCGGGAGGCACAGAAGCAGGACAAACCACTGCTGCTCTGGCTGTATTTTGGTGATCCGCGCGCGAACTGCTGACAGAATGGTGTGAAAACAAGACAGTTCGTCTTTAACGATGCCGAAGTGGCCGAGTTTGTAAAAAAGAACTTTGTCTCTGTCGCTGCCAGTGATGTCGATTACAACAACCTGCCTGACGATGCTAAAGCAAAGGGTGAGTTCCAGTTTCTAAGAAAATCACTCACCGGTGCTGCAAATGGAATTCATCAGGGGATTTACGTGGTCACGCCATCAGGGAAGTTCATTAAACGCTGCAATGCAGGGTGGCCTCACATCGATACTCGGAAATGCCATGACCTGCTCAAGGAGTCGTTGAACACATTCCGGTCGATGCCCAAAGCGGAACGTCTCGCGACACAGCCGCTTTCACAGGATCAGCGGTCGATGCATCGCAAGGACATGGTGCAGCCGCCTGCCAGCTGGACAAAAATCCGCACCACGACGCGTAGCTATCCGTTTTCGCCTATGGAGCTTTTTGATCAACGCCACCCAGACTATTACAAGCTGGATCGCCTGTGGTTAACACCTGAAACTGCTCGCACACTTGTGCCACAGCAACTTGAGGTGGGGAAGACATCAGATGTAGGTAGTAGAGTGTTGCGTCACTTCTCTATGGATAATCACACGATGCTTGGCTGTGCGCCTTGGTCGGATTCGGCAGTAAAAAAGGCACGTCTCCGGGTTAAGATCATAGCCGCAAAAGGACAGCTCTATCAGCTTCGATACGAAGGAGGACTCCATCTCGACTCAGACTCCCGTTGGAATAAATCTGCATACCAGGGTAAATTGTTAGGTAAGGCGGTGTGGGATGATGAGGGTGAAAAATTCAAAAGCCTGCACTGGGTCACCTATGGTGAGCGTAACCAGCGTGAACTACGTAGGAACGAAACTCGCGGCAATGTTCACATCACCCACGTCGGCAGTGTGTTCGAGCTCGACCCGGTGTTGCCGAACGACCGAGGCATTACTCCACATAGTTGGGCGTACGGATATTCGCGCGAAATGAAGGCGCAGGCGGGTGCTGAAAAATAATGATCTTCAGGATCTTATCCGCGCCTGATTTCCGATCCCTTAAAGCGCACCATGATGCGGAAAACCTTTTTCTTCCGACACGTTATTTTGCCCGTTTCGAGATCAAAATGATCTGGGATATCCACACGATGGATATCAACAGAGGCAAAAAATCCGCGCTCGGAAAAAACATCGATCAATATGCCTAGTGCAGTTGGGTTTTCTAACAATTTATCTTCTGAATTTACATGAGCCCTGCCGGAAATTGCGTGCGGCTTGACGATAGGCATCATTTTATTCTCAATCAAATGAACGACTTCTTTGAAAAGTTCAGGATGTTCAAGCCGGTATCGGTCAATTCGGTAAACTAGGTCCCGTCGGGCGTGTTTGATGATTTCCCCTGCGACGGGCAGGTTGCGCAGTGCATCGTAGGTGCGGGGGTCAAGTTCGAGAGAACTCTGGTATTCTAATTCCTGGAGAATCTTCTCTCGCACAGCATCGAGAGGCAGCTGTGCGTTGATGAAGTGGTAGTGAAAAATCTGTTTCAGGGAAAGCAAGGCGCCATAGGTCTTTTCCTTGAATGTGCGGTAACGATTGCGGGCGAGCTCCTCGTTGGTGTCAGTTGGGCGTTCTTCGAGTAAATCACCTTCACCACTCCGTTTCACTTCCTCGTTATGTGCGATGACTTCGCGCCCTCGCTTGAGCTGCCGCGCGATACTTTCAGACTCGTCCACAAACAGCACCATGATATGGTAGATCGGCTGCTTGAAGTGAACTTTCAGTGGGGTGTCCTGGAACGCACGGCGTAGTGACACCATCTTATCGTAGAGCATTTTGATGCATTCAACCTGCACTTTCGTGCGAGGAAATCCGTCGAGCACGACGCCTTCACGATACTGCGGGTCAAGCATTTCACGGAACAGGATGTCGACAACTTCACGATCGCCCACCATGTGACCTTCGGCTTTGAGCGCCTGCATTTGTGGAGTGTCTAGTAATGAGCTGACAACGATCGGGGGCGCAATGATATCACGGACCTTGCGAATATAGTTAGTATTGGTTCCCTTGCCGGATCCAGGAGCACCACCGAGCAGAATGATTTCCTTGGGGAAACGCATGTTTTCCCTACCTCGCTCGGTTCGAAGGCTGTCCCAGACGGAGTTGAAAATGAGGTGGGCATCCTTGACCTCAAGGTCAGGACTTTTCTTCGGGGCTGGTTCTGGCGCGCTCACAGGTGCTTGGTTAGGGGATGGCGGACGGAAAGTCGAGCCTAGAGCGAGTACTAGGCCAATGCCTTATCGAGGATTTGTTGAGCTTCCATAGAATAGTCGAGACTCAATGCTGCTTGCTGCCCCCGTTTGCTCATCTTTTCCCAGGTTTTTTGGACGATACGGATCATCTTTTCTTCGTCAGTCGATTCAATCAGATCATCGAACTGGTATTTCAGGAACACAATGCAGAGTGCGTCTTCGAGAGTCTGGCATTCGGGATCGGTCTGCAGGTCTTTCTTTAAATTCAATGACTTAACTCGTTCGATGATTGCATCCGGACAGTCGATATCTTCCAGGATTTCGCCGGCCTTTGCAGCGTGGTGATGTTTCAGGCCTTCACGCCATTTCAAGTAGCCTACACGCCCCATCGGCTGGCTGTTACGGGGCACCTCCCAGCGGCAAATGTGCTGACAGCGTGCTGCGAGTAACAGGGGTAGCGAGGCGTCAGGGTCAAGCGACAGAACTTCTTCGGTCAGTCGTTCCGCAAACACAAGTTCCTTTGGCCGTGATGCGCCATCGACATTAATCTGATTTGGATCCTGCTCGTTTACAGCATCAAATTTGGAATACGCGCGTTGTAAAAGCTCCTCGTTCATGCCGCTCAGACTGAATGATCGATTGCCTCGGGGCAATCATCATTTCTTGCACAGGTAGATGCAATTCGTCATAACCCTCGCGATGTCCGCAACACCACTACTGGAAATTCTGCACACCGACCCCGCATTTGTCGTGGTCAACAAGGTGAGCGGCATGCTTGCAGTGCCGGGTAGGGGAGCCGATAAGGTGGATAGCGTTGCCGATCGCGTTAGACGAATGTTTCCCGGCTGTATTGAGCAGCCTGCAGTTCATCGGCTGGATATGGACACCTCTGGCCTGATGGTGGTGGCGCTCACAGCGGAGGCGCATCGACACCTTTCGCGTCAGTTTCACGAACGGCAGACAAAAAAAAGATACATTGCGTTGTTAGAAGGTGTGTTGGAACAGGATGGGGGAACCATCGAGCTGCCATTCCGTTTGGATGTTGAGAACCGCCCCATCCAGATCTACGACGAGGTGCACGGAAAAATGGGAACCACGCACTGGAGGAAGATTGCGGTTGAAGGCGCTCAGACGCGTGTGGAGTTCATCCCGGTGACCGGTAGAACCCATCAGCTTCGACTGCATGCATATCATGAGAAAGGTCTCGGTATCCCGATCGTCGGTGACCCGTTTTATGGTAATGGCACAGGTCCAGGCCAACTCAAGTTGCATGCCTGTGAACTGACATTTACGCATCCGGGTTCGGGCGAAATGCTGACATTTCAGAGTGATCCGGATTTTTGAGTTCCATGTGGACGCTGATATAGATGGTGGCGCGATTGTGCCGAACGACAGGGGTTACGCATTGTGCTGACGTAACTGCCGCGTCAGAACAGTCGCAAGTGCAAGCAGCACAGCACTCGTCCATAGG
>JARFPV010000399.1 GCA_029288115.1 Akkermansiaceae bacterium
GGACTATGTTGTGATCGTGTCACAAGCTATTCGACAAACTGCCTCATTCATGCTCAATGGCATCTTGTAGTAGCAGCTTTGCGATGCAGAACTTATAACAATGATCGAACTCTTCACATTCAAGGCAGTCGTCCCACTCAGCAATATCTGCCTTTATGGTTCGATTTGAGCGCACAAGCCCGATACGATCGAGCTCGAAAGAGAACACTTTGCCCTTCATCGATACGTTCTCCTGAAATTGGAGGACTTCGTGGAACATAGTTCCGTAACATGACTTGTGTTTTTGGTTTGTCATAAAAGCATGCCGCTAATAACAGAGGTTTTCTTCATCCTACAATGTTCACCAGGTTATCAGACTTAACTTTATTCTGTATTAGATGTGGCTGCGTCCCGAAACCAGTTCTGGGTCCTGAGACAAAATTTGACTAACATCAGCATTAGAGGCACTTCGATCAATACACCTACCACTGTGGCTAGTGCAGCCCCGGAAGACAAACCGTATAACATGGCTGCTGTCGCTATAGCAACTTCGAAATGATTCGATGCACCGATCATGGCGGTGGGAGCCGCATTCGCATAGGTCAGCCCAAATATCTTTGCCAAACCATAGCCTAAGATAAATACAAATACAGTCTGGATGAACAAAGGGACGGCGATCCAGAGGATGGTGAGCGGATTTTGCACAATGGTCTCACCTTTGAACGAAAACAGCAGAATAAGCGTAATCAATAGTGCGGAAATGGTCACAGGCGTTAGAAAATTCAAGAAGGTCTCCTTGAACCACAGTTCTCCCTTTGTCGCAATGATCCATTTCCGGGAGGCGTAGCCTGCCAACAGTGGAAGCGCAACATAAACACTGATAGAAAGCAGTAGCGATTCCCAAGGAACCGGCAACTTGCCGACGCCCAACAGGAAACCGCCCAGAATCCCGAAAAGGAGCAGCATGGTCAGTGAGTTGATTGCCACCATCACCAGAGTATGGCCATCATTTCCCTTGGAGAGGTATCCCCACACAAGCACCATTGCCGTGCATGGTGCGATCCCTAAAAGAATGCAGCCTGCCAGGTAACTGCGCCACAGCGGTACTTCGAGCATCTTCACGCCGTCGACGAGTACAACTTGCCCTGCGCCATAGGTTTCACCTACCGCGAGGCTCTCACCCAACGGCATCTTGATCAGATCGACAGCATCTGTCCCAATAAAACCAACGAACAACGTGCCCAGGCAGAAGCTCGAGATGGCATACATGGTAAATGGCTTGACCCCCCAGTTGATAAACAACGTTAGCGCGACGGGACGTACCGCTTTTCCAGCCTTGACGACTTCATGAAAGTCGATTTTCACCATGATCGGATACATCATGAAGAATAGACACAATGCAATTGGAATGGAGACCACTGGGGCATCATTAACATAAATGGCCATGCCATCGAGCCTGCTTGCTACACCAGGTGCAAGCTTTCCGAGCGCAATACCTGCAATGATGCAAAGTGTCACCCACACCGTCAGATAACGCTCGAAGAAACTTATTCCCTTGCCACCGTTGCGAGGTAGTCCCTCATCCCCGTCCATTCTTGTTTCTTCTTCGGTAGCCCTGCTCACTGTGGTATCCCGCCCAATTGGTTGATCAAAGACTCTATCCGTTCTTCCAGCGTATGGCAGGCTTGAACGAAGGCTTCACGCCTCTCAGAGGAAGTGCCGTTCACAGCAGCGGGATCGTCAATATCCCAATGCGCTGTGATTGGTTTGCCCGGCCAAACTGGACAGACTTCGCCCGCCGCATTGCCGCATACCGTTATGACATAGTCCATTGTCGGTGATTCTGGTTCCGAGAACTCATTACATGATTTCGAGCGCAGACACTTGGTTTCATATCCTAGGTTCTCGAGCAGCTCGATCGCAAATGGATTGACCTTGCCAACCGGTCGACTGCCTGCATTGAACGCGCGAATATGACGCCCTCCCACCCGACTAAGGATTGCCTTGCTCAGAATACTGCGGGCTGAATTACCTTTACACAAAAAAAGTAAGCTCTTAACCTGAGGTTCTGACATCAATTATTTCCGTGCAATTACGGAATTCGACGGTTTACGGTATCCGGGTAGTGCTGCATCCAGCAGTGAAATACAATCTTGAGGATTACCTTGACAGCAATCCTCTAAAAGGAAAGTGAGAAGTGATTGTGTCCCGTCAATATCAATACGGTAAACAATGGAACGACCTTCCCGTTTTGAACCCAGGATTCCAGCGTTAACCATTATGGCTAAATGGGATGATAGCGTGTTCTGCGGAACTCCGAGGGCATTTGCGATATCACCGGCAGCCATGCCAACCACACCGCGACGAACCAACAGCCGAAATGTCTCCAAACGTGTTTCCTGAGCCAACGCTCCAAAACCTTTAACTGCATTATTTGCATCCATATATCTAGATTATTCGATATATTGCATATTTTCAATCGCTAACCGTGAATATTTAGGTTGAGCAAATTCTGTTGAGTGAAAAAAAGAGAAGTTCTCTAACCCACCTAAAGTGTCCCTCTGTAGTCTCCCCATTTTTTACTGCATTCAGATGTAGACATTTTGGCTAAGCAGCTAACGCTAGTTTCTGCTTTGGGCCAAGGGGAGATCGCCATTGGGGACATGATCTAGCACGGTGCCGGAGATACAC
>JARFPV010000412.1 GCA_029288115.1 Akkermansiaceae bacterium
GATGTGTATAAGAGACAGGTCTCAGAGTAATAACCCCGCTTTAGCCCCAAGCGACCTAACACCTTTCCCTTATCCGCATCCGCCATATCAAAATCATGATTCCCCAACACAAATTTCGACGGCGCCTTGAGCGGCTTATACAAGGGCAAGATATCGTCAAAACTCGAAAAACTCCGATCAATCACATCACCCAATGTGACCACGAATTTCAGATCGTGCTTATTGAGCTCCGTTACAGCGGCTTTTAATTTCCCCAGTGACTCACGGTAGTGCCTCGATCCTGCCGGCTTCACATCGGCATACTGGGGGTCGGCAATCACACCAAAAGACAGCTGTGGTTTATCCGATTTCTCAGCTACCGCACGACCAGTAAGCGCGACGGGTAATGTGATTTTCATAAACGTTCTACGCTGCATAACTCGAACGATAAGCGTTTTTCTCCTCTTGTCCATCTTCGGAAACATGAGGAATGCAGGCACAGCCCACCTCACATCAGTCTTTCTGAGTCGGCTTCAGCGCAATGCCATAGCTGCTCGCCAAGGTCTTTATCACGCCACCGAGTTCAACATCCGAAAGCGGGAGCTGGTAAATCAAAAACCGGGCGATCTCACCGTCGAAGGATTCCTTGCCAGGGTGCTCAACCGCATCGCGTTCCTGGCCGATTGCCATCTTGGACGGATTGGCGTCCGCCTTGACAGGAAACATCCCAGCGCCAACCGGATTGGCGGAATTGACAAACAGCTCCATTTTCACCGTGCCGGTTCCCGCTGCCAGGCGTCCTGCGATGATGTAATACTTTCTGGTTTCCAACTTGGGTCCCACGACCTTCGGGTTGTTGTGATCAAATCGCCCGAAGGTCAATCCGTTGCGCGCGCCTTGCCATAGCGTGTTATCGTCATCCAGACAGCCCCAGAGCCCTTCGTATTTCCCGCCGTTGCGCAGGTTGCCAAAAAAGGAATTCACATCCTTCACCCCGACACGCTGCTCGTAAACGGCCATCACACTGATCCAGGTGCAGCCCTTGCCTTGGGTGAGGCTGTCAAAGGCGTCCTCGTCCATGTTGACGAGCTCCTGCTGACGGAAAACCAGTGTGGCATGACCATTCAAGGCTCTGACATCCTTTTTCAAAGTGGGCCGACCACTGCCCTGTTGCTTTCGCCCGCCGTCCTGCTTGACAAACTGACGCGCCGTTTTGCCCGGTGCCTGGTTCGCCCATGACACCACCCGGTCGCCATCCTCAAGCTTCACTCCCTTGGAGGCATCAAGATCAAGAAGCAGACCCTTCGATTCGACACCATCATCGGCCATGCTGATACCGATCGACATCAGTGCCAACGTTGCCATGAGTGTCTGAGATAGGATGTTCATGAATAGAATTGTTAGAGTATCCCTATGCTAGACTTCTTTGTTCTGCTCGTCCGCGTCGTGCATTCTTCCCAGATACAGTCCGACACAGCCCCAGGCCACAGCCACGGCAGCGGCGACCCAAAGCAAAGGAGCCAGCCCCAAATCAAGCCAGCCATCCCCGAGTAGTGCAATCAACCAGATCCAAAAGACATCGCCGCCACGGTAAACCGCGACATCGATGAATGGCTTGGTCTTGAAGCGGGCCTCACGATCCACCGCGGTAAAGAGGATCTCACGAGCTGGCCGGGTAATGGCATAGTTACCCGCTCTCCGCGCCACCTGAAGCGCAAGCACCAGCATGATCGCAGGATTCGCGCTCAATAGCAGCAGAAGAAAACCCACAACAAAGGGAACTAGGGAAAGAGTAGTCGCCATGCCAAACATCCTCGCAATCCGGTTGGTTGCGAAAATTCCGATGATGATCGTCAGGATATTGGTGGCTAGCTCGACACTTCCTAACAGCTGTTTCCGCTCGGCACGCGAGTATTCGATAAGCAACTCCTTCTGGGTGGAATAGAGAAACGCACTGATTCCGGTGAATAGAAAAATAAACAGGGCGATACCTAACAAACGCTTGTGGGTGAGAAGCTCCTGGAATCCGGTAAATGGGTTTGAACTAAGAGTCACCGCCCTCTGCTCCTCGGTCTCTTTTTGATCAAAATGCCGGTTGAGAATCGCGATCAACGGCAGGGTAGATATCAGCACCGCACTGGTTACTAACAGAATATTATCCACGCTCATACTCTTCGCCAGAAGGATGATCAGGAGAGGACCGCAAATAGCACCCGCGCTTGCCCCGGTATTGATAAACCCGAACACGCGCTTGCTCTCGCTCTTGTTATAATGCTGGGAAATAAAGCTCCAGAAGACCGAGATATGAAACAGGCTGAAAACACTGCTCCAGACGTAAAAGACTTTACCGAGAAAGGTGACCTCAACCCCAGCCCGATAGGCCGAATAAATCCCGAGAAAG
>JARFPV010000484.1 GCA_029288115.1 Akkermansiaceae bacterium
TCACCAAAAGCCAGTTTTACATCTTCAAATCGTTCACGCAGGTTCTTGCCTCGACGGTGAACGGCTAGAATGAGTACTCCGTACCGTTGACGGAAATTAAGTTCCTTCAGGCTCTTTCCGGTCATGTTGGAATCGGGGCCAATAATGCCCTCCATCAGGAGTGCGCTTTCAGTTCGGATTCCCTCCAAGCCTCTTCCTGCATTTCCACGGACGTCGATACCTTCGGTTTTAGAAATGCCCATGACGCCTGCCAGGTCGCCTTTGAAAACAATTTCATCACCTGCCTCGAAAACGATTTCAGGTAAGGGGCGGCGTAGACGTCTCCCGTCACGGAGCACTTCTAACACGCGTGCTTTTTTCATCTTTGCCAACGGGCTGTCAGGAAATGTCATTCCGTCGAGCTCGCTGTCTTTTTTAACAAAGGCGTGGGTGATGAACTCGCGTGAACTTTCTGTATCAATCAGGGTGGCGAGCGTTACCCGGTCGGGTAGTAGCTTGCGACCAAGCGTCAGCATGTAAATAAATGCAGTGACAACAAAGATCAGTCCAAGCGGAGTGATTGAAAACATGCTGAAGTTCGCCAGTCCCTCGCGCTGGGCAATACCCGTTGCAATGAGATTGGTGGACGTGCCAATGATCGTTGTGGTGCCTCCGACGATAGCGGCATAGGAAAGGGGGATCAAAAAGCGTGATGCCGTGTATTCTTTACGCCGGCAAATCGCCAGGACGATTGGCATGAAGACGACGACAACCGGAGTGTTGTTGACGAATCCGGAGAGTGCGGCGACGATGATCATCATCACAACCATCATGCGCAGTGGTGAGCTGCCGGCGAGTTTTTCAAACCAGGTGCCGAGCGCCTCGATGACCCCTGTTTTTTCCAATCCCGAGCTGAGAATAAACATACAGGCGACCGTGATCGGTGCGGGGTGGGAAAAGACAGCAAGGGCATTCAATTTGTCGCCTGGGGTGACGTTCAGAATGCCGGCGAGCACGCAGGCTATCAGAGCTGATACCGCGACGAGTTCGGCCGAAACCCATTCTTTGACAAAGGCGATGAACACCAGCACCACAAGTGCGGTGAGGTATGCCTGTTGCCATGTCGCGAAGATTTCCACCTGCCAGGATTCTAGTGGAGGATCAACAGTTTTGACCAGAGGTTTCCTTGGGTGATGTCAGGATTTGAGCGTTTCAATCCAAAGGTTTTCCTTGAAACCGACAAGGGAAACATCATTCCCTGTTAGGAATGGGCGTTTCACGAGGTTGCCATTGCCGCTGAGCACTTGAAGCGCATCGTCATCAGACATTTCAGGCAATTTGTCCTTCATGCCGAGCTGGCGATAATCCACACCCGATGTGTTGAAAAGTGAGCGAATATTTCCCGTCTGTTTCAGCGCCTGACGAAGCTCTGCCAGGGTGGGGGGTGTTTCCCTGATTGCGATTTCAGTAAACTCTATACCGTTGCCAGTGAGCCATTTACGCGCCTTACGGCAGCCGTCGCATCCCTTGTAAGCGTAAAAACGCAGCATTGCCGAAGAGCAGTTAACCCACACGGAACACGATCCGTGCCTTGGAAGTGTCATAGGGAGACATCTCCATCTTCACCTTGTCGCCTACAACGAGGCGGATGAAGCGCTTGCGCATCTTACCTGAAATATGAGCCAGAACTTCGTGACCACTGGGGAGGGCAACCTTGAACATGGTGCCTGCAAGCACAGACGTGATGGTGCCTTCGATTTCAAGCGCCTTGTCCTCGCGATCGTCATCTTTTTTCTTCGGTGGGCCGTAGTTATGCCTGCGTCGGCGCCCTCCGCCACCGCCTCCTCGTCTTTTGGGTCGTCCTGCGATAATATGCTCCTTTGTTGGTTGAATGCGTATCGGCAAATTTCAACGGGAATGTGTGTTCCCGCCGTGATTCTTACGAATGCCGAGGCGCAGAAACTATTGGAAAATAAGGAATCCGCAACCCTAAAGTCCTCATAAATAGGGTTTTCTTCACAAGGCTGTGTGTAGAAATGTCACGTATCTCATAAAAGTATGGATTTGTACAGTAGTTTAAGTTTCCTGATAATTTATATAAAAATTATCGTGTGTTTTTTCGGTCGCTATAGAGGGCAGTGAAACGGAATTATTGTTAGGGGTGGTCTTTTTCGATCCCTTTATATCCTAAAATAACAGTCATGCCATTCACTCAGTCCAATCATCAAGGTCCTTTAAATATCAAGATGAAGCTTACCAAACTCATGAATTAATCTTCAGGTTATTGTTATTTTTTATAATAATTTTTACGTCGTCAGTTTCCCCGACTGAGGCATCAACCCCCAACCCCCTCCTTACATGAAAAACACCCCCATCTTGGTGGGAAGGATGTTCGCTGGCAATGCCCGCGGGCTATCGATTCCCGAGCTGACATTGACCCTATCAGTAGTTCTGGCATTAATTGGATTACTGTTTGCCGGTTCAACGATTTACGCATCGCACGCAAACAAAGCGAGCTGCATCATGGCGCAGGATCAAATCCGCAAAGCGCTTGTGTCCCACTCCAACATGAGAGGCCAGACGTTCAAGCCTGGTGTGGACTATTATGCCAAAGCGATTGAATCCGGCGCAATTGAGTTGCCCATGACCTGCCCGGAGAGTGGTGGCGCCTATACCGCTTATGTTGAGACTCTTGGTGGAGAACTCATCATTACCTGCACGGACCACGGCGACGAGCACCGAGAATAACAGGATCCTTTTCATCGTTCTGCTGACCGAATGCGCTTGCCCGTGTGGGCTTGCCTCGCTAGCTTGCGCGCCTGTCTGGCCAGAGTGCCGGAACTGGCATTATGGAAGTATGGAAAGCAATTATCGTGGGCGTAGTCCAAGGGCTCGCGGAATTTCTACCGATCTCGTCGTCGGGTCACATCGTGCTCACGCAGTATCTGCTAGGTATTCGTGAAGTGGGGGCTGCGCACCAGCCGGATCTTGCCTTTGAGGTAATCCTGCATGTGGGCACCCTGGTGAGTGTGTTAGCGTATTTCCATAAAAGTCTGTGGCGCCTGGTGGAATCGCTCTACACCAAGGATAGGGTGGAGGATCGGAAAAAGATCATGTGGCTTGCGGTGGCGACTCTACCAGCAGTGATTGCGGCTCTTGCATTTAAGGATTTTTTCGATGCTGTTCCAGGGAAGCCAGTGGTGGTTTCCGCTCTTCTTTTTGTCACCGGATTTATCTTATTCATACCTCGACTGGTAAAGGCGGGCACCGGGGAGGTTGGGCTTAAGTCATCGATCATCATGGGGGTTGGCCAGGCGTTTGCAATTTTGCCGGGCATCTCACGATCGGGTGCGACCATTGCTGCAGGTATGATGAGTGGAGCCAAGGCGGAGAAAGCGGCGGAGTTTTCTTTTTTGATGTCGATTCCTGCCATTGTAGGAGGCTTTGTGTTGACCATGAAAGACCGCATGGATGAAACGGGATCGTTTTCGGAGGCGTTGCAATCGTGTTTCAGCGGGCCTTATCTTGCTGGAGCTGCCGCCGCTGCAGTAGTCGGGCTATTGGCCATCTATCTGGTGATGGGTGCGGTCAAGCGAGGTAAGCTGGAGTATTTTGCCTATTACTGCTTTGCGGCGGGCACGGTAGGTGTTCTTTATTTCTCGCTGGTATCGCAGTAAGAATCCGTGTCAGACTCAGCGAAGTCCGATGTCTCGTGTGCTTCATATTGCCTATGCGATGGTGCTTGTGTTTCTGTTTTCAGAAGTTCGTGCAGGCGTTCGTATGGTGCTTGCTGATGGTTTTGATTTTCCTGTGGGGAAGCCGGAGGCGGAAGGCTACTACAAGGCACGCGGATTGCGGCTCAGACCTCCGGTTCATTTTGGTGAGGACTGGAA
>JARFPV010000557.1 GCA_029288115.1 Akkermansiaceae bacterium
GAACGCAAACTGCTCGAGCAGTTCCGCTCCGCAAAAGGTAAACAGGCACCGCAGGCACTCGCACACACATCCAGTCACGATTACACCGACCGACAGTTCAAGGCTCTCAATTGCATCGCCTGCCACGACCGCGACGAAACACCGTCACTACTCGCCAGCCTGCACTCCCAAAGCCAACCCCTCATGCAGGGCGTCCCGGTCGACGATCGTAACAAGGTCGACCAGTCACGCCCGCAGCTCACTTACATCGGTGAGATGCTGCATACAAACTACATCGAGAAAATGCTCAACGGCACCGCAGGAGATCGCCCCCGACCATGGCTCGCCATGCGTATGCCCGCATTCCACTCCCGCGCCAAACTCATGGCACAAGGACTAAGCCGGCAACACGGAATGCCCCCAAGCGCACCCAAGTTTGACAAAATCGATACCGAAAAATCCACCGTCGGCAAAAAACTCGTCGGCTCGAACGGCGGCTTCGCCTGCAACATCTGCCACGCCGACGGCGACACCAAAGCCACCGCCGCCTTCGAGGTCGAGGGCATCAATTTCGACCAGGTCGCACGCCGCCTGCGCCCAGGCTACTACCACCGCTGGATGGAAAACCCGCAAAGCATCACCCCGACCACCAAGATGCCACGCTACACCCAGAACAACAAATCCCCCCTCCCCGACTACAACAACGACGCCCAAAAACAATTCGACGCCATCCTCGAATACTTCCGCAGCCTCGAAAAATAAGGAGGAGCAACACTCGTGTTGGTAGGGTCGGTTCGCCGAAACGACCGCTTACAATTAGATCGGTCACCTCGGCGAGGTGAGCCTACCTCCCCGTAGGCCGACAACCTCACATCATATCCCCCGGCGAAGTCGGCGGCAGTGGCCCGGACTTCCAGCCCCATAGCCCAAATACGCTCAAGTTTTCATCGAGCTGTTCTCCTGTGCGCTTCCAGTATTCTTCGCCAAAGGCGAAATTCATACCAGCCTATGGAACGGATGAAAATCCGTTCCATAGGTGTGCGTATTTCACAGTCCGTTCTCTGAAGGAGAACTTCATGCGGATTGGACTCAGTCCCACACATACTTCTCATCGAAGTCCATACCGGTCTTTTTAAGAAGATCACGATACTCCTCCTGAAACGTCCGCGACCTGTGATGCTCTTCCTGTTTCCTGATGTAATCAACGAGCGCAGGAAGCTGGGAATACCCGACAGAAAACGCCCCGTATCCGCGCTGCCATGCAAAGGACGCATAGCCTTTCCCTTGCTGTTGAATCCATTTGCTTGAGTTGCGTTTGATGTGACCGATAAAATCGCTTTGAGTATCCGTCCTTGGCTGGCGCAATGCGAGGTGGACGTGATCGGCCACGCCACCTACACGATAACACTCCCAACCACGGTCACGGGC
>JARFPV010000564.1 GCA_029288115.1 Akkermansiaceae bacterium
CGTGTTTTCACCTCTACAAAAGTGAGGTTTTTTCCATCTCGCGCCACTATATCGACCTCACCACCCTTCGGCCCGCGGTAATTGCGATAGAGAATTTTACGCCCGTCGGCTTTCAACCGGGCACAGGCGATACGCTCGCCGAGGTCGCCTATCTCCATGCGTGAGAGCTTCCCCCCATCTGATCCAACAAGACCAGCTGGGGTGGTAAGAAGCCTGCTAAAGTGCCGATAAAAAAATGACACCGCAGCACGCATGGATCTATGGCCGGTGAAGTTATTCGTCCTCGTATTTTTTGTGCCCCTCTTTCTTGAGTGCCTTCCAAGACGTGGTGGCGGCCTCTATCTTGGCAGCGTCTTTTTCCAGGTAGGCAAGCTCCAGCTCACACAAAGCTGCATAGTTTAGGCCCATCAAACGACGGTAGTCGGCAAGCGCTTTGTCTTTTTCGACGCCATCTTTCATGTCCTTGAGCATTGCAGGAATGAACTCCATGCCCTTACGGATGCCTTCAGCGGCAGCACGTGCTTTTTCAGCACCACCAGCCCAATCGTCCTTGGGCATCTTGCGCAGAGCCTTAAGGGCATCGCTCGCCTCAGTCATGCTCTTGGCTAGTGGCGTGTCATCGTCATCAGCGTGAACAGGTTGGGAAAACACAACTCCCGCAGAAATGACGGGAACGATCAGTAGTCGGAATAAGGAATTTGATTTCATCGGAGGTAAATACACACCTGATCACGGAATCTGTCAATCACGAGAGTGATATGTAGTGACAGCAAGGCTCGACAAGCCCCCTGCTCACTCGTTACAAATCTCACACCTCAGCATGGCAAAGGAAAAAAAACTCACCCCGATGATGGCGCAGTATCAGGCGATGCGCAGATCTCTACCCGATGACATCCTGTTATTCTACCGGCTCGGTGACTTTTATGAGATGTTTTTCGAGGATGCCAAAACGGCGGCTGACATCCTCAATGTCGCGCTCACCAAGCGCAATGGCATCCCAATGTGCGGCGTCCCCCATCACGCCGCTCAGGGATATATCGCCAAAGTCATTCAGGCAGGAAAACGCATCGCCATCGCCGAGCAAACCACCGTGCCCGAACCGGGGAAAATCGTCGAACGCGAAATCGCCCAAATCATTTCCGCCGGCACAGTGGATGAC
>JARFPV010000036.1 GCA_029288115.1 Akkermansiaceae bacterium
ACTACGGCATCCCATTTCCAAAAGAAAAAAACAGCACGTTCCGTAAAATCAAACTCCCTCCCAATTCACCACGCGGTGGGCTCATCACGCAAGCTGCATTCCTAACAACCGGATCCAATGGCGAACGATCCTCCCCCGTCATCCGCGGCGCCCTGGTCATGGAAAAACTCCTCCATGACACACCCAACCCACCACCACCCAACGTCCCAGAGCTCGACGAAGCGTCCGACAAACCCATGACGAACCGCCAGATGGTTCTTCTCCACCAGAAACGCGCTGCATGTGCCTCATGCCACGTCAAGATGGATGCCATCGGCTTCGGACTGGAAAATTTCGACACCACAGGCCGCTGGCGCGACACGGAAAAAGTCGGCAACAAACAAGTCCCCATCCAAACCGCAGGCAAGCTTCCCGGCGGAGAGGAATTCAACAACGTCAGTGAGCTCAAGGGAGTCCTCCTCGGCAACGAAAACCAGCTCGCCAAGCAGCTTACCGAGTCGCTCCTCGCCTACGGGCTAGGTCGCACCATCGAGTTCTCAGATGCCGACGATGTTGAAAATATCACCAACCAATTGAAAAAGGATGGTTATCGTATCGGTGACATGATCCGGGCCGTCGCCAAAAGCCCTCTGTTCAAAAAGAAGTAACGGGCTTCTAGTATTTGTTAGAAACAATACTGCGCAGAACGCACTATCACTGGCATGCTGTAGAGCAGGAATCTATTACTGAAGCTATAGAAAGCACATTTTGTGGTAACCTCATCACCCAGATAACGACAACTGGCGCATTGCCCGACATTGCCCCTGAGCAAATGCTCGAAGGCGTTTTTATTTGACAGGGTTAGTGAGTGGGTTATTTCACAACAATTAATGTGAAAGGTTTCCTATTCGATTTCAAGCCACGCTTTGATAGACAAATCAATTGTCGATATAGCGCACGAGACAGAGGTTTTACCTTGGTGGAATTACTCGTTGTTATCGCCATTATCGCAGTGCTTGCTGCACTCATTTTTATGGCCATTCAAAATGCTCAGGAAAAAGCGCACACTGCCAGCTGCACTAACAATCTCAAGCAAATCGGCACGGGTATTATCAGTTATGAAAGTGATAATGGTCGACTACCCGGAAGGGAAACGCGCATGGCTTGGGACCGAGCCATCCTGCCTTACATGGGATACCGTGGTGACAACGATCTGATCGGTCGACAAAGGATGGAACGAGCCGACTGGGCCGAAGCCGAGGCCACTCTTGCCTTGTTCAGCTGCGGATCTGACAAATACAAACGCAGCCCAAACTACTATAAACGCAGCTACGCCATTGTCCCGTGGACTACCAACTGGTCAAACGGCACTGCATTCCGAGGTTGGAAAAACCGATCACTCAACAAAGGCGTACCGCTGTCCATCGTCGATAGCCCGGTGAGGGCAGCCATGGTTGTCGAATGGCACCAGGGCACCGAAGCTATCGAAAATTGCTGCGGTGCTGGGGCTCATGCCTATCATGACCGTGGTGGCCCCGACAGTGATGACCGTGACGTACACAAACGGAAACACAACGTTCTCTTCGCGGATGGACACGTTGAAATGCTTCCATTCATGAGCAATGCGGAATTCGTCGAGAAATACTGGCCGGGCTCCATTGGTAAGCTTGATTAAGCTCCTGCGCCCGCAGCATTGTTCTTAACTGATCAGGTGCTTCGGGAAATCCTCAATTTTTTCACAGGCAATTTGTTCCATCACCTGCTGCAACTGCTTCTTGGTCATCTCAAACGTATGATGACCTCCGTATTCACCCAGAGCACAAACACCATACATCGGTGTGCGACCCATAAAGGTAAAATCTGCACCACAGGCAAGCGCCGACCCAACGTCATCACCGCCACGGATACCACCATCGATCATCAGCTTTATTTTACCTTTGAATTCAGGTGCTAACGCCTTGAGAGGCTCAATCGTCGACTGCCCGCGATCAAGCTGCCTGCCACCATGGTTAGAGACAATCATACCATCACAGCCAAGCTTAACAGCCATTTCTGCATCGTCGGCATTAACAATCCCCTTGATCACCAGATTCCCCTTCCATTTGTCGCGCAAGGCTTTGATCTTGGTTTCTGTTAGTCGACCAGAAAATGTTTTATTCATGAACTGCGCGAGGTGCTTCAAGTTCAAGCCCTTTGGAATGTAGGGTTTCATCGTCTTAAACTCAGGAGAACCCGCTGCAAGCTGACTCAATGACCACACCGGGTGTGTGCACATCTGAAAAACATTACGTAGCGACATCCGTGGTGGAATTGACAGGCCGTTACGAATTTCTTTCGGGCGATATGCAAACGTCGGGGTGTCCGCAAGAATCACCAGCGTCTTACAGCCTGCCTCCCATGCACGTTCTAACAATTTATCACGTAACTCATCCTCTGCCGGATGATAAAGTTGAAACCAGAATTTTCCCTCGGTGATCTCAGCAATCGTTTCGATGCTAGCCGTGCCGACAGTTGAAAGAACAAACGGAATATTGTGATCCTTGGCTGCCTTGGCGAGATACTCGCAACTCTTCGGCCACATCAACCCCTGCAAACCGACTGGAGCAACGCCAAATGCAGAGTCATAAGTTTCCCCAAACAGCTCCGTCTCCTGACTTGCTCCATCAAAATCACCCAGATACCAAGGTTTGAGCTGAATATTTCGAATATCAGCTATGTTTCGGTCCAAATTTACTTCAGAAAAACACCCACCTGTAAGGTAGTCATATGCAAAGCCTGGCATACGCCGGCGAGCTTTCGCCATCAGATGTTCAGCAGAAGGGTACTCGGAGTTGAATCGACTCATTGACACACAAGATTAGTAATGAAAATCAACAAGCACCACAAGCCTTCTCAAGAAATGCGCATGATAAAGTTGATTTTATGCAAATAGCATAGCTTCAAGTTTTATCACCTGAATGTGCACTCGGCGGTCCCTCGAGCGTCAGCTTGTGGTCGCCAAGCATGTTGTTGTTACAATCAAATAGTCGGGAGCTCATAGCCCTTGCGGCGGGCACGATCCTGCATGGCCGCAGCCTTGTCATTGCCAATGATCTTCTCCGCCTTGGGATCCCATTTGATGGGCTGCACAAGACGCTCGGCAATGCCGGCGAGCTGGCAGATTGTCGCAGACCGATGACCGACCGTGGCCGGGCAAATCGTCGGCTTGCGTGACTTGATTGAGCTGAGGAAATTTTGACGATGATTCTTTGATTCATAGACCTGGATATCATCTGACTTGAACTTGTGACGTACCAGTTCCTTCGGAGAGGTAGCGACTTTACCACGACTGACATGGACCTCCCCTTCCGTTCCGATGAAACGGATCATGGCTCCATGGTTAGGTTTCTTGTCGCGCCACACCTTGATGCCGTCGGCGTAGCGGAAGTGGTGATGTTCAGCGCCCTCAAAGCCCTTCGGGATGTACTCCACGGGGCCTGTG
>JARFPV010000191.1 GCA_029288115.1 Akkermansiaceae bacterium
GGCATATGCCTGCGGCACACCCTTGAGCGCCTCCTCCACGACGCGTGGGTCATCTTTTTTTCTACCAAGACTGATGTTGTAATTCTCCACAGCCAGCTTGGTGAATGTCCCGGGTTTGCCATCGATGAATCCAGGGCCGAAATGCTTCTGATCGAGGAAAATTTGTAACCGCACCGCTTCGTCACGGTCTTCAGGCAGGATGAGTGTCGGGGGTTTTTCCTCGGGTGTGGTTTCGGGTTTTTCCGCTTTACTGTCTTCTTTGGTGGCTGGCTTCTCTGACGGCTTCTTCGGTGCTGGATTTTCATCTATCGGCACGGCCTTCGGTGCCGGCTTCGTGGGCAATTCCCGCAATGGTGGCGGCACGTCAGGTGTCTGTGCGCAAACCGTGGCACAGGCAAAAGACAGTAGGAGAAGAGATCGCATCATCATATCCATAGACGTATGACATCTGTATTCTGCCACATATTTTCATGCGCGCGATCATTAACCTGTCATTGTCCTCCACTAGCTCTCACACGCAAACTCCGCCAGCTTGCCTGCAATGCTCGCTGGCACCACGGCCTTGAGCAGGACGTCGTTGCCTTCGTAGTCGGTCTCTAACACTTTTGCATCGCGGTGGAGCAGACCCGCAAGATCTCCGCGTTGTTGTGGAATCCGGTAGGTGCGCACCTGGACTCGATCGGCGAGCATCTCCGCGCATTTTTCTAACAGGTCTTCCATCCCCTCCCCCGTGACGGCGCTCACTGAGACGGTATTTGGGAATGTGACTTCAAGCCCGGCGAGCTTCACAGGGTCATTGAGAAGGTCGATCTTGTTGAGCACCACAACCATGGGCTTGTCCTTGGCACCCAGTTCCTCAAGCACCTCCATGGTCGTGTTGTAAAACTTTTCCACTTCAGGGGATGACGCATCGAGCACGTGGATGATGAAGTCGGCAAGCACGGCTTCCTCAAGGGTTGCTTTGAATGCCTCGACGAGTCGGTGCGGCAGATTTCTAACAAAACCGACAGTATCTGTTAGGAGCAACGGTTGGCCGTCGGGCAGCTCGATGGCGCGGGTTGTGGTGTCCAGTGTGGCGAACAGCATGTCCTTCGCCATGACGTCGGCGCCGGAGAGTCGGTTCAGTAGGGTGGATTTCCCCGCGTTGGTATAGCCGGCGATGGCAGCGCAGGGCGTGCCCTGTTTTTCGCGTTCCTTACGCCTGGTGCCGCGTTGTTTTCTGACTTCGGCAAGCTCGCGCTTACATTGATCGATGCGGGTTCTGGCGAGTCGGCGGTCCACTTCGATTTGCTGCTCACCCATTCCCCGGGCGGCGCCTCCCCCACCCTTGCCCCCGCCGGCTCCCCCACCCTCGCGGTCGAGGTGTCCCCACATCCTTGCGAGACGTGGCAGTGAATATTGCATCCGGGCAAGATCGACCTGAAGGCGTGCCTCGCGGGTGTGTGCGCGTTTGGAAAAGATGTCCAGGATGACCTCTTCGCGGTCGATCACGCAGATGTCGGCGAGCTCCTCCCAGTTGCGTTGCTGCGATGGCAGGAACATGTTGTCGAAGACGATGCAGTCGCAATCATGGGCTTTTGCCAGATCGACCACTTCCTGCGCCTTGCCTGTTCCACATAGATACTTTTTGTGAAGCGACCGGGTGAATGCGAGCAGAGAGTCAGCTACCCCGATGCCAAGAGTCGTCACAAGCTCCCCCAGCTCCTCAAGCAATGATTCAGCTTCCTCTGCCTCACGCCTGTCCGAGCAGATGCGTACCAGCAGTGCGCGCTCGACCATTTCCGGCTTGTCCCTGACCTCAAACATACGACCCGATACATGCATCAATACCCCCTGTTGCGCAAGCCTTGAGCGTGCGCATCATTCTTGGCATTCGGGGTTTACGCTTGTGGATTCTTTTCAACCGGTACGATCAGTGATGGAATCTTCGCCTTGCGCACACATCCTTCCGCAACGCTGCCGAGTAGCAGGCTACCTAGAAAACCATGACCGTGTGAGCCAAGGACCAACATCTCAGCATCGACCGCATCGGCATACTCAAGGATCGCATGCAGGGGCTGACCTTGGAGCACCTTGGTCTGTACATTCGGTACCTCCAACTGGCTGGCCATCTCGCTCAGTTTCTTTTCGCTGCGAACCAATGACTCGGCCTGGATTTCCTGCATGGCGGGAAATTCATCCGGCGCGAATCCGTAGGCGGCATATGTCGGTTCCGGTTCAACCACATGCACCAGATGCACACTCTCGTTGAGCGCTCTGGCGAGTTTGGTCGTGGCCTCAATCACGGGTTCATTGGCATCAGAAAAGTCCAGTGCTGCAATTATCGTTTTCATAGCACTATCAACATACGTCCAGCAACCGACAGCTTCAAGTCATTAGCTGTGTCGCATTTTCCCAAATACCTCGCGCATTTTGCCGCGGTTGTTCCACATGGAACATCCCATCTTCTGTCTTGCATCTTGCGGCTTTCCCCCTACTTGTCTCCGTCCCAATGTTTGTCTATCCGAAAACATACGATGTTCTTGTCATTGGTGCTGGCCATGCCGGTGTCGAGGCAGCTCTCGCGGCGTCCCGGCTTGGCTGTAGTGTCGCGGTTCTGACCCAGAACCTTGATACCATTGGTGCGATGTCCTGTAACCCCGCCATTGGAGGTCTTGCAAAAGGCCACATGGTTCGTGAGATTGATGCCCTAGGTGGTGCCATGGGATTGAATACCGACGCCACGGGAATCCAGTTCCGCATGCTCAACGCAGGCAAAGGCCCTTCTGTCAGAGCACCCCGTGCCCAGTGCGATAAAAAAGCCTACCAGTTCCGGATGAAACATGTTCTGGAATCTCAACCGAACATCGACCTCCACCAGGCAAACGTCGCTAAACTGCTTGTCGAAAACGATGCCGTTACCGGTGTGACCACCTCTCTGCAAATGCAGATCAATGCCCGTTCCGTCGTGCTCTCAGCGGGGACATTCATGCGTGGATTGATGCATGTCGGACTCAAAAACGAAAAGGGTGGCCGCATGGGCGATGCCACATCGACGGTTTCTGACTCCTTACACGCCCTTGGGTTCCACGTGGAACGTTTTAAGACTGGTACGCCCTGCCGTATCAATGGCAAGTCGATTGATTTCTCCAAAACCGAAGCCCAGCACGGCGATAGTCCCCCACCCTTTTTCTCCTATCTCGCCGACACACTCACCCGCTCTCCCGATGACATCCACACGCTGAACGGACACTTAACTCAAAACTCAACTCACGAAACTCAACATTCGCCGCCTAGCTGCGACCCGTTCCACGTGGAACAAGTCCCCTGTCACATCACATGGACAACGCCCAAAACGCACGACATCATCCGAAACAACCTCGATAAATCACCGATGTACTGCGGCAAGATCGAGGGCCCCGGTCCGCGCTATTGCCCGTCGATCGAAGACAAGGTGGTGAAGTTTGCCGACAAGGAACGCCATCAGGTTTTCCTCGAGCCCGAGGGTCGGCATACCCACGAATACTACATCAATGGCGTCTCCACTTCCCTGCCCTATGAGGTGCAGCTCGACTTCATCCAGTCGATTCCCGGACTGGAAAATGCCCAGATCATCCGGCCAGGATACGCGGTCGAGTACGACTACTGCCCCCCTACCCAGCTGTCACCTACCCTTGAGACTAAGCGTGTTTCCGGACTCTACTTCGCAGGTCAGATCAACGGCACCTCCGGTTACGAAGAGGCCGCTGCGCAAGGGCTGATGGCGGGCGCCAATGCCGCCCTCAAAGTGCTGGAAAAACCCGAATTTATCCTTCGTCGCGACCAGGCATACATCGGTGTGATGATCGATGACCTGGTCACCAAGGGCACCACAGAGCCCTACCGGATGTTTACCTCGCGTGCTGAATACAGGCTCCTGCTCCGTCAGGACAATGCCGACCTTCGCCTCTCTCCCTTCGCGATTGAAAACGGGCTCGTGTCCGGTTTGCGAGCGGACCGAACCGAGGAGAAAATCACCTCCCTTGATGCAGCCAAAAAACTGATCCCGACCATTTCCCATGATGGCGTGAAGCTCGATCACTGGTTTCGCCGGTCGGAAAACGGCTACACTTCCCTACCTTCGGAAATTCTCGATCAGGTGCCTGTGGATCTCTGGCCGTTGCTCGAAACCGACTTCAAATACGCTGGTCACCTCGATCGTCAGCAGCAACAAATCGACAAACTCCAGCGGATGGAAGACAAACGCATCCCGGAGAGTTTCAATTACGACAAGGTCACCGGCCTAAAAGCCGAAGCGCGCCATCATTTGAAAACGATTCGCCCGGCGACCATCGGTCAGGCCTCCAGAATTTCCGGAATCACTCCCGCTGACATCGCGATTTTGGCCATTGCTCTACGAAAATAGATAGTTTGGCTCTCTAAACTACATATTGTGGTATTTTGGGCCAAATACCACAATATATGGTTAAAATACCGTGTTTTCCGAAAAACGACCTAACTCGCTTACGTTGTGTGTGTTACGCTTGTTTTGGGTGGGTTTTAACCCTCTGAGAATCGCACGAAATCCCCCACCCTGTATATCAGGTCAGTCCATACGATTCTCAAGCGACAAAAAAACCGTGTTGTTTGTCCAAATTCATGGTGTCTTCAGTTCATGCACAAATTTTTTGCTCTAACAGGAGCGGCCACCGTATTTCTAACATCATGCAAAAGTGAGAAGTCCACGGAATCGGAAAATTCGAGTGGGTCATCCTCTGCTCTGGAAATCGCCGAGCCGGTTGTAAAAAATACTCAGGATCCCATCGCGCTGCTCCGCACCCATCTTTCGCTGAGCTCCGCGAACCAGATTGATCTATCTGAGCAAAAATTCGCAAAAATGCCACTGACCAGGGATCAGGCTAAAAAAGCGACCGAAATGATTCTTGCAGACCGACTCGCTACCCTGCGCGCAGAGCGAAAACAGGAATTTGATGAAAAAGTCGTCAAACACGGCGACAAAACGATGAGGTATGAGTTCAAGACCTACGGTGATGCCCCAGAAGGTGGTCATTCACTCTACATCTCGATGCATGGCGGTGGCGGTGCACCTGCACGTGTCAATGATCAGCAATGGAGGAATCAAATCACGCTCTACCAACCGAAGGAAGGAATCTATGTTGCTCCCCGGGCTCCGACGAATACCTGGAACCTTTGGCATCAGAGTCATGTTGACCCGATGTTTGACCAGCTGATTGCAGATTTCATCGCCTTCAAGGGAATTAATCCAAACCGAGTGTATATCATGGGATACTCGGCGGGTGGTGATGGTGTCTACCAGTTGGCACCCAGGATGGCGGACCGATGGGCCGGAGCTGCCATGATGGCGGGTCATCCGGGTGACGCACAGACTTGGAATTTGAGAAATCTACCCTATATCATTCAGTGTGGCGGCAAGGACCATGCCTATGATCGTGCCAATCTATGTGCAGCGTGGGGCAAGAAGCTGGATGAGTTAGCAAAAAATGACCCCGGCGGGTATCCACACAAATCCATCGTCTATCCGGAATACGGTCACTGGATGAAGCTCGAGTGCAAACAAGCCGTCCCATGGATGGCAAAACACACCCGCAACCCATGGCCGAAAAAGCTCCACTGGTATCAGGATAACGTCACGCAAACACGTTTCCACTGGATTTCTAACAACAACCCTAAACACAACCAGCTCATCACAGCAGAGGTGGTGGGTAATACCATATCCCTAACATTCCATGGGAGTGGGGCGGGGGACTTTACAGAAATTGATGCCATCACGCTCCGGTTATCGGACGATCTAATCGACTTGGATAACCCTGTAATTATCAAGGATACAGCGGGCGGTGTGTTGTTAGAAAAAGTAGTTGCTCGTAGTATTGACGCTATTCATCGGTCGATCCAGCAACGTCCCGATATCAAAAGCGCAGCGTCCGCTAGTGTGACAATTCAACGATAACGGAATAGAGATACGTATCTAACAGGCTAAGATACTACGGCTGTGGATCCTTCTCCTTAGGGGTTTCTTCGGTCAGTCCCATTGCCTTGGCTCGTTTCGCCCAGAGGTTTCTCGCGAGCACCTGCATGTCTTCGTTGCGATCAGCTTCATCGACAATCTCCATACCTAAGAGGGTTTCCACGACGTCTTCCATGGAAACAATCCCATCCATACCACCGAACTCATCGACGACCAACATGAGCTGTTGCTTTTCCTGAGTCATGATCTTAAACGCGTGGTAGATGGAATCAGTGCCGGTGATCGCCTTGATAGGCCGGATGAAGTCAATCAAGGTCTTGTCCGATTCCTCATCACGGATTCTGGCAGACATGATGTCGCTCTTGAGAACAAAGCCTGTGATGTCGTCACGATCTTGATCGTAAACCGGCACACGCGAGAATGGTTTCGGCATTGCTTCTGTTAGAAACTGCTCCGCCGTGGTGGTTTGGTCCAGGGTGTAAACCACGGTGCGCGGCGTCATGATATCGCGCACTTTGGTGGATTTGAACATAAACAGATTCTGTAGGATTTTACTTTCCTCATCCTCGAGTTCACCGGTCTGGGAGCCGACCTCAGCCATGGCGGCGAGCTCTGCGCGACTGACACCGTGGCTTTCGCCGTGACCGCCGAGCAGTTTGGTGATCAGCTTAAGAACCGGTTGTGGCCATGGGGGAAGGTAGGTGAGGACCCAGATCATGATCCGTAGGATATAGGTAGTGGGTGCAGCAAGAACCCGCCACAGCTTGGCTCCGAGTGTTTTTGGAATGATCTCTGATAAAATGAGCACCAGCAGGGT
>JARFPV010000205.1 GCA_029288115.1 Akkermansiaceae bacterium
GCGTAAAGCCGAGATCAAGTTATCGAAGGAAGAAAAAGCGATGGTGGCAGCCACACGTAAGCCAGATAGCGAGTTCACCAGCCCGGAACGAGTCAGCCCAGAGCACGCCAAAGTTCACGGCGACGCGCTTGAGAGGGAAATCGCGATGTATACCCCTCTGATGAAGCGATTCTTTGAAAAGGGCCGCTACGAAGCTGCCCGCGAGACACTCATGGAGCTTGATGCACGCTTTCCCGGCCACTTCCCCACCCTCTGTAACCGTGGCGTCGTGGAGATCAAAACAGGACGCTACTCAGAAGCCGCTGAGATATTCAACGAATCCATCACCATGCGTGAGAATAGCGGCTACGCCCACTACATGTTAGGAAAGTCACAGTATCTACTCAAAGACTTCGACACTTCACAAAAATCTTTTGAGCACTCATTGACCTTGCAGGCTGGTAACGCCGATGCTCACCTCTATCTGGGCAATATCGCGGGTGCCGGAAGGCGCTACCAACAAGCGGAAAAGCATTTCCAAGAGGCTATCAAGCTGAACCCAACCAGTGCGGAGGCCTACTTCAACCTCTCCGTCATTTACTTACAGCAAAACAAAAAGAAAGACGCCCTCGAGTCCTACCGCAAGGCACTCCACCACGGCGCTCAGCCGGATCCCGGCCACGAGCACAAACTCAGCGTTGCAGGTCAATAACTACCTTGGTTTTCGCTGCAAAGCTCCACCACACCAGCCCCGTCAATCCATCAGGTCGTCGGGGCGAGTTTGTTTTCACCCCAAAACAAAAAACAAAGTCACAGCGCGCGTCCGCTACTGCATCATCTGAGTCCATACACTTCTCTCTGCACTCCATGTCCACACGTATCATCCTCACCCTAGCCACTGCCCTATCGTTGCTCAACGCCCATGCAGAGCAACCCATCCACATGGCTTCCTTCCCATCCCTCTCCCCGGATGGCTCCAAGGTTCTTTTCGCATGGAAAGGCGACATCTGGTCGGCATCTGCTGACGGAGGACATTCCACCCGGCTCACCACGCACCCAGCAGTGGACTACGCACCGCGCTTCACGCCGGACGGCAAATCAATTTGCTTTGGCAGTTCACGTGCTGGAGGATACCAAATCTTCATCATGCCCGCCGAGGGCGGCGCAGCACGTCAGGTCACCCACCACAGCGAAGGGTCATTCATCGAGGACATTGCACCCGACAGCCAGTCCATCCTGGTTCGCGGAATTCGTGATTTCCCAGGGCGCAAGCCCTACCGACTCTTCCACGTTTCGCTCACCGACACACAGCCCGAGAAAATGGTCTTTCCCGCCTATGCGGAAAACGGTCGCTACTCTGCCGATGGAAATTCCATCGTTTTCACCCGTGAAGGCGTATCACGCTATCGCAAAGGATACCGCGGCACCATGGCAAGCCAGATATGGACGTGGAGCAAGACGGACCATTCCTTTACAAAGACGATTTCAAACGAGCACGGCTGCAGAAATCCATTCTACCACCCAAACGGAAGCGGCATCTATTTCACTCAGGGCAGCCCGAACGGATTCAACCTGTGGTTCCATGATATCGAGAAGGATGAAAACAGACAGATCACGCACTTTGATGACGATAGCGTGATGCAACCCCACATCGCCGCAGACGGATCCGCCATCGTGTTCAGGCACCTGTTTGACATTTACACACTTTCACTAACAGAGGCAGGGGCCAAGCCAACGAAACTAAAGCTTTGGCACCATGAGGACCTTCACGAAAAGCCCACCGAAGATCGAATTATTAAGAGCACAAAGGATGCCGACTTCTCCCCCACTGGACTTGAAATGGTGTTCACCGCCGAAGGTGAAATCTGGGCAATGGACACCATCCTGCGTAAACCACACCGCCTGACAGAGACCTTTGCCCATGAAAAAGACCTATGGTTTTCCCACGACGGAAAATCAGTCCTCTACATCCATGACGACGGCGTCCACACCGAGCTTCGCCGTATGGAGAAGACCAAGCCCGGACAATTCTGGTGGCAAGCCACAGATCTCAAGCACACCACGGTCGTCAAGTCATCCGAACGACCCACCGGGATCGTTCCAGGCCCCAAGGGCAAAAAAATCGCCTACACCACCTATCCCGGCAACCTCTGGGTATGTAAGCCAGATGGATCTGAACCCGTTCGACTCGTTGAGTCATGGCAAAAACCAGACGTCAAGTGGTCGCCTGACGGCAAATGGATTGCCTACGCCCTACAAAACAACAACTTCAATCCTGACATCTTCATCATCCGTGCAGACGGCAGCACTCCGCCCGTCAATATCAGCCGCCACCCGGATCTGGACTTTTCACCTGCTTGGTCGCCTGACGGCAGACGCCTCGCTTTCATAGGACGCCACCACAAAGAGGAATACGATATTTTCTACGTCGATCTCTATAAATCTGACGAGGTGAAGGATTCAAACGGAGAGATTCTCGAACGTGCCAAAAAAACCATGGCCAAAGACCCCGCCTACAAAGGCATTACCAAAAAGAAGGTCAAGAAGGTGATCGATAAACTGACCGGAAAGGAGGGGCAGGAAAAAGCCAAAGAAAAAGAGGAAACTATTGACCTCACCAATGTCCACCAACGACTTCGCCGCATCCAGGTGAAGGGCACCACTCCAACACGGCTCATTTGGTCCCACGACTCGAAAAAAATCATTTTCCAATCAAGATCTAACAAAAAGACAACCTATGCCGTAGAAGCCAAACCTGGCAGCAAGATCAGCAAGTTCGCCGAAGCGGGCGGCACCCCCGTCAAGATGGACTCCAAAGGAAAGCTCTACTGGATATCCGACGGCGCCCCCTCCGTACTCCAGGGTGGAAAAAACACACGCTACACGTTCACCCTCTACACCGAGCGCAAACTATCCGACTGGAAACGCATGGCATTTCGCAACGCATGGAACACAATGCGCGACTCGTTTTACGACCCGCAGATGAATAACCGCAACTGGACCAGCGTGTTAGAAAAATACGAGGACATGGCGTCAAAGGCGAGCACTTCGATTATTTTCGACCGCATCGTCAGCATGATGCTCGGTGAGCTGAACGCCTCGCATATGGGATTCCGCAGCGCCAAAACATGGCCCTCCTCATGGAAACCTACCCTCAAATGGAAAGATGAGACCGTCCACCTCGGCACACGTTTTGATCAGGCTCACGTGGGCAAGGGCTGGAAAGTCTCTGAAGTTATTCCAGACAGCCCTGCCGACCGGAAAATTTCAAAAATCCTTCCCGGAGAAATCATCACCCAGGTAAACGGCGAGGAAGCCCTCTCAGGCACGCCATACACCCAGTTACTACACCGCAGACTCAGTGAGCCGGTGCACCTCAAGGTACTTGATAAGGACGGCAAGGAACGCACTGTGAAGATCCAGCCGATCACCTACAAAGCAGCACGCGATCTCGCAAAAATCGCCCAGATCGACGCCACCGAACAAGCCGTAAGCAAACTCTCAGGCGGCAAGCTCGGATACATCCATGTCGCCAGAATGATGTGGGATGAGTTTGAGAAATTCGAACACCACATCTACGAACAGGGTGCCGACAAAGATGGCCTGGTCATTGATGTGCGTGATAACGGCGGCGGCTTTACGACCGATCACCTTCTCACCACACTCTGCCAACCACGCCACGCCTATACCATCCCCCGCAACGGCGGTATTGGTTACCCGCAGGACCGCATCGTCTATGCCACTTGGAACAAGCCCATCATTGTGCTCTGTAACCAGAACAGCTTCTCCAACGCTGAGATCTTCTCCCACGCCATCCGCAATCTCAACCGGGGGAAAGTCGTCGGTGTAGCAACCGCAGGCGGTGTGATCTCCACGGGAAGTACCAGCATACTCGATGCAGGCAGCCTCCGACTCCCGTTCCGCGGTTGGTTCTGCGCTACCGACGGCAAGGACATGGAGCTCAACGGTGCACAGCCACACGTCACCATCTGGAACAAACCCGGCGAACGTAGCAGCGGCAAAGACGTGCAGCTTGAAAAGGCAGTATCAATCCTTCTCAAGGAAAGCCAGAAGGCACCCAAGCTGCCCAAAGCAAAGTATCGGGCTACCAAATAGGCTGAGTTTAGCATTCACTATTCTCCGATCACCATTCACTATTCCCCCGTGCTCAGCAACGAGGAAAAAGCCCGCTACGCCCGCCACTTCACCCTCGAACAGGTCGGACTTGAGGGGCAGGAACGATTAAAAAACAGCTCGGTGCTCTGCATCGGCGCCGGAGGGCTCGGCTCGCCATCTACGCTCTACCTCGCTGCAGCCGGTGTCGGTCGCATCGGCATCGTCGATTCCGACGTCGTTGAACTCTCCAACCTGCAACGCCAGATCTTGCACGGCCAATCAACCCTGGGCAAAAGCAAACTCGAAAGCGGCGAAGCACGGCTCAACGATATCAATCCGCATGTGCAGATTGACAAACACGCGTGTAATTTCACAGCGGAGAACGCGATGGAGATCGCCAAAGACTACGACGTCATCATCGACGGCACCGACAACTTCCCCACCCGCTACCTGAGTAACGACGTCGCCTTTTTCCTGAAAAAACCTAACATTTACGCATCCATCTTTCGTTTCGAAGGCCAGCTCAGCGTGTTTGCCCCGCACCTTGGCGGACCATGTTACCGCTGCATGCTCCCCCAGCCGCCTGATCCAGGCAGCGTGCCCAGTTGCGCCGAAGCCGGGGTGTTAGGAGTCTTACCGGGTATCATGGGTAGCCTGCAAGCGATGGAGGCAATCAAAATACTGTTAGACACCGGAAAACCACCACTCGGCAAGCTACTCCACTACGATGCCTTGCAAACCACTTTCCGTGAGTTCAATCTTCGCCGTGACCCTGAATGCCCACTCTGTGGTGAAAACCCAACAGTCACAGAACTCATTGACTACGATCAATTCTGCGGCATACCCAACCAAGACAACATGACACCTGATCATTTCGAAATCTCCGTATCCGAGCTTAAGGATAAACTCACATCCGGATTTTCCGGCACTCTTCTCGATGTAAGAGAAACCTGGGAACACGACGTTGCTAACATCCCCGATGCACGGCTCATCCCGCTTGGCGAGTTTCCTTCCATTATCCCCGAACTCGAAGCGATGGGGCGCGATCATGAGATCCTCATCCACTGCAAATCCGGAGTACGCAGCGCACGCGCCTGTGAGTTCCTCATCAACGACGGCTTCACCAATGGACGCAACGTCGCAGGAGGCATCGAAGCAAGGCTGAAGCTATAACCAATACGCACATGAAAGG
>JARFPV010000304.1 GCA_029288115.1 Akkermansiaceae bacterium
AGCGCAGGCCGCCCAAAGCAAGCCTGACTTCATCTCCAAAATGTCCATCGCCAGCAAAGAGGCACGCGAAACTCTCTACTGGCTCCGCCTCATCAAAAAAGCCACCCCCGTTCCCGAAGACAAACTACAAGACACCATCCAAGAGGCCACCGAATTGTGCGCCATCACCACCAGTATCGTCAAAACCTCCAAAGAAAACCTTTAATACCTCACCGCATGTCCAAGAACACTCAACACTCAAAATTCAACACTCAAAACTCGGCGGCAGCCGCCCCCTGCGGCGTCTTGCTCATCGACAAAGAGCCGGGCATGACTTCCCATGATGCCGTCGCCATTTGTCGCCGACAGCTCAAGTTTAAAAAAATCGGACACTGCGGCACACTTGACCCAATGGCGACCGGCCTGCTGATGCTGGTCATTGGCAAAGCCACCAAGATTCAGGACCTACTCATGTCTGAGGACAAGGAGTACAAGGGCACGATGACGCTGGGAATCACGACTGGATCACAAGACAAAGAAAGTGACATCCTTGAGGAAAAAGAGGTGCCCGCATTCACTGAGGAGCAAATCGACGATGGTTTCAAAAAGTACATGGGCGACTTTGAACAAACTCCCCCGATGGTATCTGCGATCAAAAAAAACGGTGTACCACTCTACAAACTGGCCCGCAAAGGGATCGAGGTAGAACGTAAACCACGTGCCGTATTCGTTACAGACTATGCCATTGACCGCATCGCTCTACCCGAAGTTGATTTTACCGTGAAGTGCTCGAAAGGATTTTACGTGCGCACCTACGCCCACGATATTGGTCAGGACCTCGGCTGTGGGGCCCACCTATCAGCCCTGCGCCGCACTCGCTCAGGCAAATTCACCGTCGATCGTGCCATGACCGCCGCCGACCTAAAAACCGCCTCGCCAGAAGACATTCAAAACGCCATGATCTCGCTCGCCGAAATCTCCCTCATGCGCGGCGCCTAGCCGCCGCAAGCGGCGGAATGTTGAGTTTTAAGTTTTGAATTTTTTAATTCACATCCTTTGCACTCAACACTCATAACTTAACACTCAAAATTTAATCCATGGATTATTCTACTCTCATTTCCCAACGCCGTGAACGCTTCGCTGAAGTCGAGCAGCTGATCACGGATCCCGATCTCTTTTCCGACCCCAAGCGCGGCAAAGCAGTCATGAGCGAACACGCACGCCTCAAAGACCTGCTCGCCATGTGGGAAGAGCTGGAAACAGCCAAGAAAAACCTCGAGGAAAATCGTGAACTCGCCAAGGAGGACGATGAGGAAATCGCCGAGATGGCGGAAATGGAAATCCCTGAGCTTGAGGCGACCATCGAAAAACTTTCCGAAAGCGTCCAGTATGCGCTTCTGCCACGCGACGAGGCGGAGGACCGTGACGCATTGTTAGAGGTTAGATCCGGCGCTGGTGGTGATGAGGCCGCCATCTTTGCAGGTGAGGTCATGCGCATGTACCAACGCTACGCTGAGCAACGCAGCTGGAAGTACGAAGTGATCGATGCCATGCCGTCCGAAGCTGGAGGTTTTTCCAAAGCTGTCATGAAAATCACCGGGGAAGAAGTATTCCGCTACTTGAAATACGAGTCCGGCGTGCACCGAGTCCAGCGTGTCCCCGCTACCGAGACCCAGGGTCGCATTCACACATCCACCTGCACCGTCGCGGTCATGCCCGAGGCGGAAGACGTCGATGTGGAGCTCAAGATGGAGGAACTCGAAATCAAGGCCACCCGCTCCGGTGGCCCAGGTGGTCAGCACGTCAACACCACCGACTCCGCCGTTCAAATCACTCACCTCCCCACCGGTATCCAGGTCAAATGTCAGGATGGTCGCTCACAAACCCAGAACAAAGAGAAAGCACTGGAAATCATCCGCGCCAAACTGTTCGAGGAAAAGCAGCGCAAGCAGGCTGAGGAATACTCCGCCCAGCGCAGGTCACTCATCGGCTCAGGAGATAGGTCGGAAAAAATACGCACTTACAACTTCCCTCAATCAAGAATCACCGACCACCGGATTGGTTTCACCACCCATAATATGGACGGTGTTTTCGATGGTGATTTATTCGAACTCACCGAAGCGCTGCAAAAGGAGGAAATGGCGCAGAAGCTCGAGGACGCCGGGATGTAACACAGATGTCATCTCAAGCACCAAAACTTGGCCACGCATACGCAAGTCTTCCTGAGCGTTTTTATTCCCCTGCCAAAGCTGCTAATTTCCCCGACGCGAAACTCATTGAGGTCAATGATCACCTTGCGGAAGAACTAGGAATTGATCCGGATTGGCTTCGTTCAATAGCGGGTCTTGGCTTGATCTCAGGCCTAGACCCACCATCAAACGCCAAACCGGTTGCCCAGGTATATGCCGGTCACCAGTTCGGCGGATTTGTCCCCCGTCTTGGCGATGGCCGGGCGATTCTCATGGGTGAAATGCGTGGCTATGACATCCATCTCAAGGGTACAGGGCCCACAGAGTTTTCACGTAACGGAGATGGAAAATCCGCCCTCGGCCCGGTCATTCGGGAATACCTCGTCAGCGAGGCCATGCATGCGCTGGGTGTCCCCACCACACGAGCACTGGCTGCAGTCACCACGGGCGAATCCGTCATCCGCCAGTTCGGCCCGGAGCCCGGAGGGATCTTCACCCGCGTGGCACGTAGCCATACCCGCGTGGGCACGCTCCAGTATTTCGCCGCGCAGCAAGACACCGAGGCGCTTGAGATCCTCACTCGGCACTGTATCGATCACATGTATCCAGATGCAGAAGGCGCACTCGGACTGTTAGAAAAAGTCATCGCACGCCAGGCGGAACTGGTAGCCCACTGGATGTCGCTCGGATTCATCCACGGTGTCATGAATACGGACAACTGCGCTATCTCAGGTGACACGATCGATTACGGTCCGTGTGCATTCATGGATACCTTTCACCCGCGCTGTGTGTTCAGCTCGATCGATCGCCAAGGGCGATATTCATGGGAAAACCAGGCGAAGATCGCCCATTGGAACCTTACTCGTCTCGCAGAAACCTTGCTGCCCCTCATCGACAAAGATGTGGAAAAAGCCAAAGAAAAAGCACAATCAGCACTCACTCAATTTGCCCCAGAGTTCAGATCAGAATATTTACGCAGGTTCCGCGCCAAGCTAGGTCTCAAAGATGGCTCCGAGTCCTTCATCAATACCACATTAAGTCACATGGCGGATACCGGGAAAGACTTCACCATTTTCTTCAGCAAGCTCACAAAGCTGGCTCAGGGTGACGCTAGCGGCGATTATTTCAAAAACGACTGGCTAACCTCATGGAGAGCAGAAGGCAAAGCCGATGCCCACTTGATGCGGGCCAACAACCCTGTGCTGATCCCGCGCAACCATCAGGTGCAAAATGCCATCCAACAAGCTTACGAAGGAGACTTTTCCCTTTTCCGCCGACTTCTTGAGGCATGGAAAAATCCATTCACTGAGCAGCCAGAGTTTTCTGATCTGGAAAAGCCCCCGACAGAATCCGAACGCGTGCGGGAAACTTTTTGCGGAACTTGATCGCTACTTCAACACCCTTTAATCAGATTACAAAAAGGCCTCCAACGGCAGCGCCGTGGAAGTTTTGAAAATTCGAATCAAGGCAAGAGACCTTGTTTACGGCGGCTTTCATTTATACCATCAATCAGACAAGAATCTTGTCCACGATATACCGATGGATGTCGGTAAGGTGGCCAACTTCGGAATGGATAGCAGGCTAGTGAATCGAACGGAGCTGCACCTTCTCCGTCGTAGCCTCCAGGTTTTTGATGATCGCTTGCACGCGACCAGCGTGGTCCTTCAGCCCCTTAGCCTCGCGGTGGCTTAGCAGATCCTGGTTGAGTTGTTTCAGGCGTGGCAACAGCGGTTTAGCGGCAGCACCATAGGATTCAAGAGCCTTCAGGCATTGCGCGATCCGAGCCTTTTTCCCCCAATTCTGGATCTCCATGACATCGATGCAGAGAGGCAACCCCTCTCGGATCCGGTGCTTCGCGAGCAGCTCAAGTCCAGCGACACGAATACCACTGGCAAACATGATTCCACTGGGTGACGGAGTCTTCACCGCTTCATGAATCGCAGGCAGCAACGGCCTTATTTCCTCGTAAGAAAATTTTCCATACATACCACCAATCGTTCCGCGCGCGCGACCATCCTGATTTTTTAAGCCGGCAGCAATGGCCCGGCGCAACAGCTCTCTATCCACACCATCTAGAGACGAACGCCTCAACATCTGCCCGAAGACAGCAAAGCTGAGGTAGCGCTGCTCCATCGCACGTGGGTCTTCCTTGGTCGGCCCCTTGGTAAGCATCTCCAACATCTCTGGCAAAACCACCATGGCAGCATCACCCATATGAGAAAGTGCCCGGGCTGCTTCTACCCGCAACCACAAATCATGATGTTTCAAATTCTTGCGCAAGGCCGGAACTGCCGATGCTGCCCTGCCCTTCAAATGAGCCAGTGCCTGACAAGCACCATACCGAGCCTCGACCGAAGACAAATCCAACATCTTGATCAGCGCAGGCACCGGAGTAGGAATGTCCTTTCGACGGGCAATCGCCATCGCCGCTCGTTCACGAACAACCGGCGACCAACTGGTCAGTCGCTCAAACAAATGATCAGCACTCAACTGATCATAGGCAGCATTCCGGTTATTGTTACTCCATCCCCTGCCATCAATCACCACCGATTTTGCCTGTTTGGCACCAAGGTGTGAAACTTCACCCAGGCCCTTGCCCGTAAGCACAATTTTCTTCAGAGGCATCGCATAAGCAAGCAGGTAAGCACCCGTAGCGTCCCAATTCCTGGTGCTGTCACCCTTCATTTGTGGTGGCCCCTGATGCGGGAAAGTTCCGTCCCAGCGACGCGCCAAATCATAATACCACGAGCCATATTCCTCCATCCATGCACCGGTGGCATGCGGACCGGATTGGACAACTCCCGGCATCGCCCATGTCATGTTCCAGAAATTTCCCGTGTGCCCGGTGTCACGTTCATTACCATGGCATGCCAAACTCATCTTGGAAAAATACCCAGCAGCCTCAGCCTCACCGAGAAGGCTGAAAAGAACGGCCGCCATGCCATTTTTTCCATTATCATCATGCGTCTGAATCCAAGGTTTATGGTCACCGTAGGGAATGGACCCTTTGCCTACGTAGAAACGAACCAGTTTGAGACTGCGTTCGATAGCACGGTCAACTTCGGCAGCATTCACTCCCGCCTTACGGGCAAGAACCAGTGATGTCGTCAGAGTAACGCCAGGGGCGTTCATCATTCCGTAGCCGACAAGCCGACCATCATCGCCCGCGAACTTGTGACCCCACGAGCCAACAATACTCTGGCCGTTCGATGCTTCAAGCGCGAGTCGACGCAGGCCCGGCATCACTGAGCTGTCTCCGGTTGCCATGTGATACTCGGCAAGAAGCATGATGACGTAACCATAATACCAAGTTGCCATACCGTTAGCTGAGTAACCTGATGCCCACTTGGCTTCCCTTTCAATGAGCGCAAGGTATTTATCGTCTCCGCTTGCGAGCAGTGCGAGCGCATTCAGCGAACGGGTGACTGGGTTTGCTTTGTATCCGGGTTGCGACATCTTTTTCGCAAGTGCTTCACACCCTTGCTTAAGAATACGGGCGGATTTCGGGCAGTCGAATGGTGCAGTCGCACTGTAGCTGCCGAGTATGGGAAGTTTGATCACCACCTTTTCTTGTTTCCCCTTGCGCCAGCGGACGAGTGAGAGGTTTCCCTTTCCTGCATCTGACTCAGCGGCGGTCAGTGCCTTGCCAAACTCAGTGCGGGGATCGTATGAAAATGCTTTGCCCGCAACACCAAGAATCACATCTCCTGCTTCAAGAACGCCGTCTGCTGGAGATTGCTTAGCAACCTCAGTGATATAGATCTGCCGGGCATCACTGGTTTCCATGCGATTGCTGTAAATCCAACCACGCGCACCCGTGGCACCGAGGGTCCATGTCTGACTCGCTCCAGCAGGAATAGGGTCACCCTTGGTGAAATCAGGCTTGGTCATGCTCTTGCTACGAGCTGCATCAGCATCGGGCAGAACAGATATCGAAACAATCAAGGATGCAACAACTGCAATACAAAAGGAGTTCATAATCATGTGGATGTTCTCTGTGTTCGCCCAGAATGAGCCAAATCTTTCAGAGATCGAGGTAAAACAGATCACAGATCTACCCCTCTTTTCACATACATTTCACTGATCGTTCATCATCATTTCATCAACTACTGCCACCTTCACAGCGTTATGAATAAAAAAGCCAACGATATTGTTAGAAAATGGAGCGGCCCGGCCGTCTCTGTGGTAAGTTACGGACTGATCATCGGATTCGCTCTCAGTGGACTCGCCATCATGGGGATCAGCGCACTGGTGTGGGTGATTTTCAACACCAGCCTGTTCTCGGGATTCGGCCTGCTCACCGGTGGGCTATTCCTCTCAGCAGCCACCGCCCTATTCCTTGGCAAACTGACCAAGGCTGGCGACGACCTGTATCGCAAACACGAAAAACAGCAAACCGCCAAAGCCTGATCCAATTTCTCGGAAAGCACTTGCTTTCCGGTCATGTGTGGGTATGTGTTGCCCCGCTGTCAGGGCTGTGGAGTGTCGGCAGATGAATTTGGTCAGGTCCGAAAGGAAGCAGCCACAGTTTGTCCGTCATTGCCGCAGTTCCTGGCAGCACTTTTTTGCCCCGGTATTTGGAGTATTCAGCTCCCCAGCAGTCCTTGAGCAACTGCCGCGCCCTGTTTCTCGTAAAAATAAACGAATCCCCTGTAACATTTGCCGTTCCTGATGGATAAGCTTAGGTAGGAATGGGCAAAATGGGCAAAAAAGAAAATCCAGACGACCTGCAGGCCTATGTCAACTTACTGGTCGAGCATCAGGACAGACTGCGTGCCTACATCTACACGCTCATCCCCGGTAGCCAGTATGTGGGCGATGTGCTGCAGAACACCAATGCCGTGTTATGGCAAAAACGGAAACAGTTCGAGCACGGCACCAATTTCCTCGCCTGGGCATTCAACATCGCCCGCTATCAGGTCAAGCACCAGCATGGCAGGGACAAACGCGACGGCAGACTTGTGTTTTCCGACCAGCTGCTAGAACGTATCGGTGAGTCAGCCCCGACAGAGAGCCCACGTAATCGACTACTCGACGCACTCGACCTCTGCATGGCGAAACTCAGTGGCGATCAACAAAAAATCGTTCACGCACGCTATACCCACGGCAAATCACTCGAACAATATGCCAAGGAACTCGGCCGAACCGCCGGAAGCCTGCGCACCAGCTTGCATCGCATCCGTGATGCACTGAAAATCTGCGTGGAAAATACCATCTCCGAACAATCAAAATGACCGAGGCCGAACTCAAGCACCACATCCACCTGCTACTCGACGGAGAGATCTCCGCCGATGATTTTGCCGCGCTTGAAGCCGAGCTGCTGGACAATCCCGAGGCGCTGGAAACTTATCGTGAGTACGCCCGGCTGCACTGCGGTATCCAAAAACACTGCGATATCCAGCAACTGATCAAAAACCCACCAGTCGTTCCGGTTGACCGCGTGCTTGCCCTGCAGAGAAAATCCGTTATCAGAACCTCCCTGATCGGCGCGGCGGCTGTCTTGATTCTTGCTGCTGTGACGATGTGGTATTTCCAGACTCCGGATCATCAACCGCCAATGGCGAAATTTAAAACCGCTCTGGGAAGCGACTTCACCCTCACTCACTCCGGTGAAGGCAAGGCTCCTATCGGCAATACCATGGCAGCAGGCTCCCGGCTGACACTGCGACACGGAGTGGTCGAGCTGACACTCCCGCATGACGTGCGCGCTGTGGTCCAGGCCCCTGCCAAGATGACGTTACGCGACGAGCGGACTCTCGAGCTCACCTACGGTCGTGCCTTGTTCCAGGTGACCACCGAAGACGGCCAAGGTTTTACCGTCGCCACCCCGCATCAGCGCATCGTCGATCTCGGAACAGAGTTTGCCATCGATTTCCAACAAAACAGCAGCGAAGTGGCGCTGCACGTCCTGCAGGGC